>JBELAI010000054.1:0-29050 GCA_049508975.1 Occallatibacter sp.
ACTGTGACGTAGATGTGACGTGACCCGGCTCAAAACCGGGTTCCGAGGACTGCGGAGTCGCAGTTTTCGGGCTAAATACCCTACTTTTCAGGGTCATTCTGACTTGGGGTGCGAGGGGTCGGCAGTTCAAATCTGCCCGTCCCGACCATTAAGATCAGTTGTTTATGCGAACTCCCTTCCAGGGTAGTTTTAGCGCATGTGCTCATACAGCGCAATTACTTTGAACTGTATACAAGCGGCTCCCTAGCTAGCGGGGCCGCCCCATTTCAGCACAAGGAAATCCTAGAGCCGCCAACGGACGCCTGGCTCGGCACAACGGCAATGTTCCAAATTGAGGTCTGGCGAGGTCGGAGTCTTCTGGCCCAGGGACCTTGGGGATGACCTTCGATCGTCGCCGACGACCAGGAGCGTGCCGTTGAACCGGCCGCCAGGCGGATCGGGCAAAGGCACACTCCAAGGTCTGATCGAACCTCTGGCAGGTACTCACTCATCTTCCTTAAAAAACCAGCCTGAAAATGGCCGGATTAACAAGGCGGGGCCGTGCTGTAATTCACGCAGCCCGATGTCTGGTTGCCAACGGTCCAGACGGCAGATACACCCGGAATGTTTGGACGGTGGATGAACCAGTAGAGGTAACCATTCCCGCCCCAAGTGGAGGATGCACCGATATCGTTCAGTTGGTCAGTCCATTGGGCCGGGGCGCAATTCGAATTATTGAACATCTCCGACTGAAGCATGCCGGTCACTGGCTGGCCAGGCACAAACCGCATTGCCTGATACTGCTGGCCCTGATCGGTGTACATGCAGGCTTGCCACGACACCGTGACGCCCGATGAGGATGAAACCACGGGAATGGTGGCCGTGGAGGCAGTGAAGGAATTGTCATAGGCCGAAACCTGAAGATTGTGCGGACCGGCAGACAGCGCGAGGTTCACATTGATGGATGGGTCTGGATTGGTGTCAACCCACAGCAAATTGCCTGAATCGTAGATGCCCCAAAATGCAATACCACCATCGGTAAGACTCGTCTGTGCTGCCGTCGCGACAATGGTCGTTGAACCCTCCACCGTTTGGTCATGCGAAGGGGATGTGACCGTGACTAGCATGTTCGATCCCGGCGGACTGGTGATTGGTCCACCCGGGTTTGCCAACTCTGCCGTGTAGGTGTAGTCGTTGTAGTATGTGACTCCTCCGATAATCGAATAGAGCCGTGCATAAACCTTTTCTCCATTCGTCGGAAGCAGGGGAGCGGTCCTAAAAGTGCTTGTTACATGCTCCGACGCATAGAGGTCCCAGCCTCCAGGTGCGACCGCACTCAGGTGGAGATCGTACGCTGAAACATCGGTCCCGGCTGACCACACAAAATACACGTCGGTGGTCCTAAACGTTGAGCCAGGAGTCGGATAAATTAGTGTTGCGGGCACTCCGGAAGGCGGAGGAGGAGGCGGGGGGGGAGGAATAGAACCTACTACCGTAAGGTTTATGGTAGACGAGGCTGATTCGGTATCGTAATTGGCAACGTCAACGGGTATCGTCCCCGGATTGACAAGTTCGTTTGAAGTCACCCCCGCCATGACAAGACCGGTGTTGATAAAGTACGTCGGAAGGGACAGAATCCCATTTGCTGTGTGGAGCCTCACCTTCGATTCGGAATCAAAATTGGATCCAGCAACAGAAATGACGAATCCGCTGCTTCCAGCCTGGATGCTGGAAGGTGTAATGCTTGTAATTGTTTGAGAAACTGCATGGTTGACGAAGGATAGCGCAAAGAAAAAGCACACCCAAAAAGGCGCACGGCGAAAATTCAACATATATGGTCCCTTCTTCCTCAAATTGGCAGGAAGTTCCCGCCGAATTGTACAGATGTGTACCAAGGAAACAGATACGACAGAAGTTGTAGGGAGTAAGCCTGGTCATTCTAATGCGCTTATAGGCAAGACTGAAGTCGTGCCCTTCAAAACCGCGCCAAATCGTCTTTTTTCTCAACCTGTTCGGGAATGAAGCGCCCAAAAGCAGGTCCTATTCAGCTCTCTTTTTGATGTGAGGCTTTTCACACAGAATACACCCTCGGCCACGCAAGCCGGGAGCGTTCCGATCTCAAACTCTTGTACTCGGCCGACCGACTGCCTGTCATTATCAGAAGGTGAATTTCAGAGCTCCCTGCAAAACGCGGCCCGGCGCAGCGCTGATCGCTTTGCCGAATGTCGAACTGCCGATGTTGCCGTTGACTGAGGCCGGCCCGTCGAACTGGGTGTGATTGAAGACATTGAATGCCTCGACGCGGAATTGCAGAGCCTTTGAGTCTGTGAGCGGTAGACTCTTCGCGACTGCCATGTCGTAGTTTTCCGCTCCCGGGCCGGAGAAGAACCGGCGCTTCGAATTACCCGGAGTCCCCAATGCGTTCGTGGAGAACGCGGCCGCATTGAAGTAGGTGTTCCCCCTGGCGCGCGGATTGCGATTCAGACGCAGCGGAGCGCCGTTGTATTCCGGTTCATCGACGCTGCTGTTATTCACCCCGTTTGGGTTTGTGCCAATGAGCGAATTGTCTCCGTTGTTGATCATCGTGATGGGAAACCCGGTTGCGAAGCGGGTAATTCCGGAGAGCGACCAGCCGCTTGTGAGCCGGTTGGGATGCAGGAAACGGTCAACCGGAAGCTGATACTCGTAGCTGAGGACGAAGTTCTGCTTCACGTCGTACGAGGAGATCGCATAACTGAGAGCGGGGTTGAAGGGATTGACTTCTTCGCCGATATTCGAAGATTCATCCAGCGATTTTCCATAGGTATAGGCAGCCGAAAACTCCAGCCGTCCGCTGGTATGGCGGGCACTTAACTCGAGCGCGTTGTAGTTGGCACGGCCGATGTTCGACTGGAGCGCATTGCTTCCAAAGTCCGGCCCCAGCGGTCCGCGCGTGCCGTTCACCTGCCCGCCACCAGTTGGAGAATAGACGGTGTCCTCGCCGTATGCGCCGCAAGTCAAAGTCCCCGCCTTGACCTCGCCCGGTTGGCTCAGGCTCAGACACAGCGCGGGGTTGCCTGGATTCGCTTCCACCAGGACACGCTGGCGGTGACTCGCGGTGCCGACATAGCTGACGCTTAGAACAGTGTTGGGACCGGCCTGGCGCTCGATGGAGAGCATCCACTCTTCGGTGTAAGGGGCGCGGTTGCGGATGTCGTACCCCGGAATGCCGCTGATCGGCTCAAGGCTGCTCCAATCGAAAGTGGCGTCGGGATGGCTCCGTGAAGAGTTTAGCGGAGCAAAGGTGTAAGGAAACGGCTGGCCAAAGTTCTGACCGCTTGCAGCCGAGACGAACGGTGTTGCAAACAACGGCGGAGCCGGGCTGGTATACGTCGTACCATAGGGTGCATTCGCAGCCAGCACGCCTATCGAAAGCGCGTCGATTGCGGTATAGAAATTGCCAAAGCTGGTGCGGATGCTGGTGGTTCCCGGCGCGCCCAGGACCTTCTCGACCCAGGTCCCTGACTTAGCTTGCGGAGACCAGGCAAGACCCACGCGTGGCGCGAAATTCAAATTACCGATCGCAGCCAGCGTATTGGGAACTCCGGGATCTCCCGGATAGAGGATGCCCGCAGGCGCGCCAGGAAAGACTTCGGATTGCGCCCCCGCGACAAAGGTCGAGATCTGGTTGTATTTCTCCGACCAGGGTGCGACGCGATCCCAGCGAAGCCCATAATTCAGTGTTAGGTTGGAGCGGAGGCGCCAGCTATCCTGCGCGAACGCGCCTACGTACTTGTTGCGGGCATAGTAGGGGTTGAGCTGGCTCTGGTTGTACTGGCTGGGTGTGCCGATCAAGAAGTCGGCGAAGTCCATGCCGGTCTCCGTTCCCGAGAAGACAAAGCTGCCATTGAACTGCGCAATCGCATGAGCATTCACTTGGTCGGCATGAAATTCCGCGCCGAATTTGACGGTGTGATTGCCAAGCACCTTCGAGAAAGTATCGGTCGCTTGATATGTGTTATTAGTCTGGATCAACTGGTTGGCGGCGGCGCCGGTCGAGTAGCCATTGAAGTTGAGATTCTCGACACTTTGCCCGTTTTGGTCCAGCGCGACAATGCTCGGGCTGCCATCCGCGTTGGCAAAGCCCTGCGAAAGCAGGCTTACGTTGCGGCCTCCCCTGGGCTGGCCAAGATTTGTGAAGTCGCGCAGATAGCTGAGGTGGATTTCATTCACGGCTGTAGAGCTCAATGTTTTCGTGTCGCCAACGGCAATCAGTTGCGCGCGACCCGTGGTGAGCGCGTCGAAGCCGGGAACGCTGGCGCCGCTCTGCGCAACTGGATAAGGGTTATCCAGGGTGAACCCGTCGTTGAAGTAATAGGCCGAGACCAATCCCAACCCGGTATTCGCATCCAGACGCAAGGCTTCCTTGTCGTCCTGGACGGTCTGGTTATAAGCAGATGTGGCAAATCCATTGCTGGTGTTTGGAGCAGGAATGTATTGGAGCAATCGTTGTGCCGGAACTGACCAGGCGCTCATCGGGATCGTCCCGGTGGGGAAGACAGAGCTTCTGCCAGGTGTGCATCCCGCCGACTGCGATGAATAGGGATCGTTGGCCGCGATATTTGAGTCCAGTTTCTTTGAGAGCAAGCCTGCCAAGTAGGGTCCGCTCACGCACCCCGTAAGCTGGCTGGTACCGGTCGTAGGATCAAGGAAATTGCCTCCCCGCTCGGCAGCGCTCGGGACAGGGATCTCCCCCGTATCGATGCCCTGAGTCTGGCGCGTTCCCTGGTAGTCCGCGAAGAAGAAGACCCTGTCGCGCCGGATCGGTCCGCCGAAGGTGCCGCCAAACTGGTTCTGGCGGAACGCGCCGCGTGTGGGTGAGAAGTAGTTCCTGGCATCGAGATCGGTATTGCGCAGAAAGTTGAATGCACTGCCGTGGAACCTGTTGCTGCCCGATTTGGTGATTACGCTGATCTGTCCGCCGGAGAATTCACCATACTCGGCATCGAAGTTGCTCGTGATGATGCGGAACTCGGCAATCGCATCCAGGTTGGGAATGATCGCGGTGCCCGCATTCATGTCTTCCTCCACATCGCTGCCGTTCACGCCAAAGTAGTTGGCAAACTCCCGCTGGCCGTTGACGGAAATTGTGCCGGGATTCAGCGTTCCGGACGGAGAAAGCGTCGTGGCGCCCACATCCTGCACCGTGCTGGAGCTGATGGTCGAGGCCGGAGCGACACCCGGCTGCAGCGAGAGCAGGTCGGTAAAGCTTCGGCCATCGAGAGGGACGGCCGTCATTTGCCGGCCCGTAATCACCTGCCCCAACTGCGTCTCGACGGTCTCGACATGGAGCGCATTATCGTTTACGCTCACCGTCTCGCTCCCGCTTCCGACTTGAAGCGTAGCGTCAAGCGTAAGGGCCGCATTGGTATCCAGCACAATGCCGTTCACTTCGAATGCACGAAAGCCAGGCGCCTCCGCTTTGAGTTCATAGCGGCCTGCGGGCAGAACCGGCAGCACATAATAGCCCTTGCCGTTTGTTTGCGTTTGGTAAATGAGGCCGGTTTCGACCTCTCGAACCGTCACTCTGGCGTTTGGAATGACACTTCCGGACGCGTCCTTGGCTGTGCCGGAGATACTGCTGGCGACGGCTCCCCAGGCGGTGACGGCAAAAAATAGCAGAAAGCAGCTCAACTTAAACGCGAATTGGCGATGCTCGTTCCTAGGGCACATTGGGGATTTTCTTCGCTCGCGCATGTCTTTTCGAGGGGCCATGCTCGGGGTTTCCTCGGTACAGTGTGGATATACGACCAATTCGGTCTTCATTTAATATACGACAAATTAAGTCCGAGATTAATGCAGTGATTTAAATCACACCAGATTCTGGGAAGGATACCTACATCGTCGGACGCGTTGGAGTCGATTTTCGGCTGGTGCAATTGACTAACGCTGAGTGACTCCGTGAAATGATTGCAGCCCTGCTTGGTGTCGATAACATCGCGCATGAGCATGCAGCGTCTCGGACTCAGCCGCGACCGCGCGAAGGCTGAGAATTGCCTGTTGACAACCAAACTCTACATATGTAGAGTTTGTGAATGAAGCTGCGATTGTCCCCTCAGACTCTGCTGGTTCTGGATGCGTTTCTCGACCATGCCGAGGATTGGAAGTACGGCTACGACCTAAGCCGCGTAACGGGGCTGAAGTCGGGAACGCTCTATCCGATCCTGATGCGGATGGCGGAGCGGAAGCTGCTGGAGACCGAATGGGAGCAGGGTGAGCCCGGAAAGCCTCCCCGCCACATGTACCGCTTTACTCCGGATGGGCTTCGATTCGCCAGGGCCAATGCCACGGCACACGCGAGCGACGGCCTTGGCCAGGTTGCGTTGGGGATGGTGAAGGCCTGATGGGTGCGCCCCGGACTTTCGCGGCAAACCTCCTGGGGGGCGTAGTGCGTCTCGTTCCGGAAGAAACCCGGGACTGGGCCGCCGCAATGCTGCGGGAACTGGATTTCATTGAAGGCGATTGGACGGCGTTTTTCTGGGCTTTGGGAAGCACGACGGCGATTCTGCGCCATGCCGTCAGCGTATGGCGTGGGTGGTTAAAGCAAAAAGCGAAAAAGGAGGCAGGGATGAACAACACAGGGAAAAAAGCGCTTGGAGTTGGGCTGGGGATCCTATCTGCGTTGGCATTGGTTGGATGTCTATTTGCCGGTCTGCGGATCATCGGCATTCTCTTTCCGGGGTTAGGGCTGGAACACTCCGGATGGGCGTACTGGCTGGCTGTCATGGCAATTCCGGAAGCGATCTTTGTGGTAGCTACCGTATTGCTTTGGCGAAAAAAAGGCCCCATCGCGGCAGGAATTCTGGCTACGGGGCTGGCTATGGCGCTGCATGTTGGCGTCCATTTTGCGATGCGGTAACGGAAAACAGAGAAAGGGGATTCAATGGCCAGTAATGCATCCACGACGGCCCCCGATCTCCACCTCGATTGTTCCCTGGCTGTCGGTTCGGAGCAGTGCCCAGGCGGTCGAATTCTACAAAGCCGCTTTCGGGGCGATCGAGGTTTATCACCTTGAGGACCCCGGCGGCAGCGTGGTCGCCAGACTTTCAGTGGATGGAGCGGAGTTCTGGGTCGCCGACGAATCTCCCGAGCATTTCAACTTCAGCCCCCATTCGCTCGCGGGCTCTACAGTTCGAATCATTTTGACCGTCTCCGATCCTGACTCGATGTTTAAACGCGCGTTGAGGGCGGGAGCGTCTCAGGTTTATGCAGTAAACGAGGGGCACGGCTGGCGGGTGGGCCGCGTCGTCGACCCGTACGGGCACCACTGGGAGATCGGGCGGCCGATAGCGATAACGTAGGTTTTCGAAAGCAACGCGACGGAGAATTCAGCAGGGCATCGGGTTCCACCGGCCTACGCAACCGCAACCCAGGCAACGGTTTCATGGAGTTGATAAAATGGAGGCTGGAGCAGACGGCATGGAAGTGCTGACGCCACCGCCGCATTTGACCGACCAGGCGCTTGGCTGTTTGCGCTACCTGGCAGCGCGTTATGTATGGTGGAAGACTCCTGACGGAGCCATGGAGTATCCCAACCGGGTAGCCGCGCAGGTCATGAATCTGGGCACATTCGAAGACCTGACTCGAATGATCGAGGCCACCGGCGAAGACTATCTGCGCAGTGTGCTTGAGCACGCAGAAGCTGGACCGTTGGACGCGCGATCATGGCACTATTGGCATTATCGGTTGGGCTTGGCCGAGTATGGGACCAGGCCGGTGCCGCCGATGCCCGTCAGGAGAGTCGAATGAGCCAGTCCCAATCAGAGTCTCGAGGGTTTTGAATTGGATTTACCTGCGAGATATTTAAGCATTTTCCCGGACCTGCCCATTCGTGAGGTGAGTTACGGCTGCGGCGGCCTTAGACTTTTTTCCGCTGATGAAGTGGAGGCAGAGCAGGTTGGCTATTCCATTTCTCCGGATGGCCGATCGCTTTGCGGAGATACGCCAGGAGAATGGCGTTCAAGTTGGGTCGTAATCGGCTCCGAAACGGGCCTCGGTGATCCAATTCTCATCGACACGACCGATCCTCCGCTCATAGTATTCACGGCCATACACGGAGAAGGCTCTTGGGAGCCGACCGCCATTGCGATTTCGATCGAAGCCTTTGCCAATATCTACAATGAGTTTGTCCGGATCTCGAAGGGTCGCAGTAATCCAGTCGAACTGGAGGATAACCCGCTTAGCGAAGGCGAACGCGAAAGCTACTTAAATCGCATCGACAAACTCAACAATGGCCAGCTTGACTCCGAATTTTGGGATGCAATGCTGGAATACTAGCGGTCCTATTCCGCTGCGCGAAATCCAATTCGGTTTCGTCACTCTCTCAGCCCGATCATAACAATCTGGGTATCGAAGATCTGCTCTAGATGGTTCCCGTGCGCTGAAGACGGCTGAGCACCCCACGAATGCGACTCGCAGCGTGAATGTCGGAAGGGCTTGCCTCATCGTCTTTTACGCTTTGAAGATACTTCTCATATTTCTTCTTCAGCGTGGGGTCACTGTCTATAAATCCCTGGATTGCCGCAACCGATTTACGCAGAGCCAGCACGGTGTCAAGCTGTTCTTCGAGGAAGATTCCCAACTGACGATTCACGGCCAGAAGCTGTTCAATCTTGGATTCATCCACTTTTGAATCGTCAGCCTTGGGTTCATTTGGCTTAGGTTCATCTACCTTGGATTTATCCAACTTGGCTTCATCTGCCTTGGGTTCATCAACTTTGGAATCACCTGCCGGGGATTCGTCTACTTTGGGTTTGTCCACTTTGGATTCAGCTGGCTTGGATTCAACCGCCTTGGTCTCATCTACTTTGGATTCATCTACGGCTTTCTCTGCTTTCAATCCGTCCGTCTCGCCCATCGCTTTGTCTCCGTTGAATTCGATGCAGACGGAGTCGATCGCGACTATCACGGGTCCAGCAGGCCCACAGCGGAAATCAACCGGTATTCCGCAGGCCCGCCGAAATGCCACTGATCGTCGCGGCAATGGCGCGGTTGACCTCCGGTGTGTCTTCGCCTGCCCGCTTGCGTCTTAGCATGTCAACCTGAATCAAGTGCATCGGATCGACATACGGGTTGCGCAGCCGGATGGAGTGGGCCAGCACCTGGTTCGTCTCAAGCAGTTCGCTCTGCTGCAGAATCGCGAGCAAGGCATGGACAGTGCGATGGAATTCTCCTTCGAACATGTCGCAAATCCGCTCCCGCAGGCTCGAATCCTCAACTAGCGATGAGTAGAGCCGCGCGGTGGCCAGGTCAACCTTGCCGAGCGCCATTTCGACGTTGCGCAAGAGATCGATGAAGAGAGGAAACTCGCCTGCCATGGTTTGCAACAGGTCCAGCGAGCCGGACTCGGTGAGAAACTCCTCCAGCGCAAATCCCACGCCAAACCATGCCGGCACCAGCAGGCGCGACTGGGTCCAGCCAAAGACCCAGGGAATAGCGCGCAAATCCGAGAGCGATGGCGAAGCTTTCCGGCGCGAAGGCCGCGAACCGATCTTGGCATTTTCAAGCTCGCCCACCGGGGTTGACTGCTCGAAATAGGTCAGCACGCCTTCGTCTTTGAGAATGTGTTCGCGGTAATAGCCATAAGACAGATCGGAAAGCCGGTTGAGCGCAGCCTCCCATTCAGGTTTCAAGACGCCGGTGAAATGGCCTTGGGGATCGCGCGCATTGGGGCGCGCCAGCGCATCCAGCGATGCGGCAATCATGAGCTCCAGATTGCGCTCGGCCAGCACTTCGTCGGCGTATTTGAAATTGAGCACCTCGCCCTGTTCGGTAATGCGCAACTGGCCATCGAAGGAGTCCATCGGCTGAGCGAAGATGGCGCGATGCGTAGGTCCGCCGCCACGGCCCACCGTGCCTCCGCGTCCATGGAAGAGCCGCAGCTTGACGCCTGCTTCACGGGCCACGGTGTGCAGATCCCGATGGGCTCGGAATATCTCCCAGGTGCTGGTCAGCATGCCGCCATCTTTGTTGGAGTCGGAGTAGCCCAGCATGACTTCCTGCCAGTTATCCCAGGTGGACATGAGCTTGCGATAGTCAGGTCTGGACCACAGTTCGCGGCAGACAGCGGGAGCGTTGCGCAGGTCCTCAATCGACTCGAAAAGCGGCACCGGCATCAGGCCCGGATCACGTCCATAACCCTCCACCCGGACTCCGCCTAGCCTGGCAAGGCGAACCACGGTCAGCACATCTTCAACGACTGCCGCGCCGCTGATGACGTATTGCCGGATAGCCTCTGGCGAGCAGCCCGTCTTAATCTCCGCAACGACGCGGAATGTCTCAAGAACGCTGGAGGTTTCCGCGGAAAGGCTGCTGGGCAGCGACGCGGCCATGGTGTCGGAAATAGCTTCCTGCAATGCGGCGGCAAGAACCCGCGCGTGCTGGCGAATATCCAGCGTGTGCAGATGCAGCCCGAATGTACGAACCTGGAGAATGAGCGGGTCGATCAGTGTGCGGGCGATGCGCAGGCCACGGTTCTCGGCGAGAGATGAGCGCAGTGCTTCCAGGTCATCCAGGAACTCTTCCACAGAGCAATAGGCGGGCAGCACCTGCGCGAGCTCTTCCTGGCCTTGGGCGAGAGTGTATGAAGTCACCGGCAACGTGGCAGCTGTAGGCCCGGGGTGTTCCATGGTGCGATGCACGCGGGCCTTCAGACAAATGACGAAGCGCCGGTAATACTCAAACTCGTATTGCTCGCCGAAGACCTGCGCCTCCGGCGTATGCACCTGTGCCACGTAAGCCTGAAGCCGTTCAAGCAGAGCATCGCTCACCGGCCGCTGTTGTGCGCTGGTAGTGAGCAGATCGATGATCTCCTGCAGTTGCCGCTGGTAATAGAGCAGCAAATGCCCGCGCGCCAGTTGAATCGAGTCGCGCGTCACCTGCGGCGTCACAAACGGATTGCCGTCGCGATCGCCGCCGATCCATGAACCGAATTCGAGCACTTGCGGCAGGGCCAGAGTGTCGATTTCCAGGCCGTAGGAAGCGTGCAGCGCCTCCGAAATTTCGCGATACAAACTGGGGAGAGTCTCAAAGATAGAAACATCGTAGTAGTCGAGTCCCATCTTGATTTCGTCGTACACTGTCGGCCGGCGAGAGCGGACTTCGTCTGTCTGCCACAGGCTTGTTATCTCCGCCAGCACCAGTTGTTCCAGGCGCGCCAAGTCCTGCTCCGGAACAGGAATGCGATCGAGGGTCGCTAGAAAATCGCCGATGCGCCGGCGCTTGAACATCACGGAGCGACGCGCCACTTCAGTTGGATGGGCCGTAAAGACCGGGACGATCAGCACGCGGCGCAGCCATTCGAGAGCCTCCTCCGCGCTGATGCCTACGCGTCGCATTTCGCACAGCGTACCGGCGAGCGAGCCGCGCTGCCGTGCCGCCTCACCGCTGAGCCGGAGCGCAATGCGTCTCCGTTTGCGGTGGTTGGTCTCAGCCAGGTTGATCAGCTCGAAATAAAAAGCGAAGGCGCGGGTCAGCAGGATAGCGCGCTCTGCCGGAAGCGAGTGCACCAGTTCCAGCGCGGTGCCGGCGTGGCGGGCAGCTTCTTCCTCGCTGCCGCGGGCTTCGGCGTCACGCCTCCGAATGGTGCCCTGCCGCAACGCTTCCACGTGATCGAACAGATCTTCGCCAGCCTGCTCTCGCAACACGTCGCCGAGCAAGGTGCCGAGCGAGCGCACATCGCGCCGCAGTGGCGCTTCTTTCAATTCGCCGGATTGCGCTTCCAACTCCGCCAGCCGCTGCGACCAGCTCTCGGGATTCCACAAAAGGGCCATCGTTATTCGATTATGCACGAAGGGACTGTGCGGCCAGTACGCTGGAATCCGGTTGAGGAGATTTGGCGCTCGTTTCATGGTAGTTTAATTTCGCCCCACTATTCCACAGATCGAAGTTCGCACTTCATTCGCCGATGCGGGATAATATCGCCATCATGTGTGCGGATATGCCCGAAAAGGCAGGCAGAAACGACCCTTGTCCTTGCGGCAGCGGCAAGAAATACAAGCGCTGCTGTCTGACGAACGCATGTGTGCCCCCGACACAAGTGGACACTCCCTGGGGCAGGCAGCGAGAGGCGTCGGACAGACTTACGCCCGCATTATTGAAACTGGCAGCGCGTGAACTTGAAGAAGACCTCCTGTTGGCATGGTCGGAATTCAACCAGGTTCCATTCCCCGATCCGATCACCAAGTACGAGAATGAAGAGGGCATCTTCAATCCGTACTTGATTTTTGACTGGGACCCCGACAGCCCCCTTAACCGCCGCTCGGGCAAGCCAAAACCAGGAATTGTTCTGCGGAAATATATTGCGAAGTTCGGTAGCCGCTTGTCTGAATTGGAAATTCAGATTCTGTACCAGGCAATCGCCCGGCCGATCAGCTTCTATGAAGTGATCCGTTGCAACCCGGGACATGGCGTCGTGCTGCGAGACATTTTCATTGGCGAAGAAACGGATGTTGAGGAGCATTCCGGATCGAGAGGGATGCGGCCGGGAGACCTGGTCTACGGACAGATCTGGAAGCTTCCCGAAGTGGCCACGATGGGCAGGCTCGCACCGCGGCTGATTCCGCCCGATCGGAAGGCTGAGATTGTGGAACTTCGCACGAAACTGCGGCGGAAAATTGCAAAGAAGAACCGCGAGCTTATTGTTTCCGATCTGATTCACTATACGGACGAGATTCGCACGGTCTACCTTGACATCCGGGATGCGATGTTCAGGCCGAAAACTCTCACAAATACCGACGGCGACCTATTTGTATTTCACACGCTTACATTCCGCGTTGGCTCAGCCCAAGTTGCCTTTGACGCGCTGGCGCCCCTGGCCTGGGGACTCACAAGAGACGACCTTCTCGAAGATGCAGAGCGGAACGCCGATGGATCGCTCGAGAGCGTGGCGTTCGACTGGATCGGTAAAGGGAACAAGATGCACAAAAACTGGGATAACACCATCCTGGGCAATATGAAGATTTCCGGGCGAACGCTGGTGGTGGAAGTGAACTCGGCGAATCGCGCGAAGAAGATTCGCAAGGAGATTGAGAAGCGGCTCGGCCTTCACGCGGCTCATCTCAGCACAAGTTCGCAAACGCCGGAGGAGGCGCTTGCCGAGCGGAAAGAAGAGCGAAAATCGACGCATTCGGGGATCGCGGCAGGCGCACCGGTCCTCGATCCGGAAACGCAACGCGCGTTTGTGGCTCAAATGCAGGAAGAAGTCGAGGCATGGATCCACAAGAAGATTCCGGCCCTCGGTGGACGCACACCGTTACAAGCTGTCGCCGATCCGGATGGTAGAGAGATTGTGGAAGGCTTGCTTCTGGGATGGGAGCGCAACTTCGAGCGCCAGAACGCACCGGGAACGATTCAGCCCGACATTGATGCGGTGCGGCTGCTGCTGAATCTGCCGGTCGCAATCGGCACGGTTATTCACTGAGAGAGGAGAACAGCCGGCCCGGGTTCCAGAGGGAGTCAGGAGGGCGCACCCTGCTCTTCCAACTGCATCATTAGATCCTCCCACTCGACGGTGAGGGCGCTCAGTTGGGTGCGCAGGTCGTCGGCGAGGGCGCTTAGGCGAGCGGTTTCAGAGGCGGAAACGAAGACGGCCAATTGCTGCTCGGTGTGGGCAATTGCGGCTTCGACGCGCGGGGTCTCTTCTTCAAGAAAGGCGCAACGCTCTTCCATTTGCTTCTGCTTGATGGGATTGAGGCGGCGGGGACGGTCATTCGCGGCTCCATTCGACCTGGCTGAATCATCCGATTGAGCGGGCACAGTCTGGGAATGAGAAGCAGGTCCTTCGACTCTCTCCCCCTTCGCGTTGCTCAGGGTTCGGTCGCTCAGGATGACAGGCTTTTTATCGGCAGGAACTCCGGCGACTTGCGCCTCCTTCCGCCGCAGATAGTCTTCGTAATTGCCTTCGTGGCTTGTAACCGTTCCGCCTTCCACTTCCAGAACGCGCGTTGCCAGCCGGTCAATGAAATAGCGGTCGTGCGAGACAAAGACGACCGTGCCGGAAAAGGCCGCAATGGCCTCCAGCAGCACATCCTTGGCGCGCATGTCGAGATGGTTGGTTGGCTCGTCGAGCAGAAGAAAATTCGACGGCGAAACCAGAATGCGCGCCAATGCATACCGGTTGCGCTCGCCGCCGGAGAGCACGCCGAGTGGCTTGAACACGTCGTCGCCGCTGAAAAGAAAACAGCCGAGCAACGACCGCAGCGCCTGCTCCGGCACCTTGAGCGCGGCGCGGCTGATATCGTCGAGCATCCGCGCATCGCCGTTTAGGACTTTGTACTGATCCTGCGCGAAGTACTCGCTGACCACGTTATGTCCCAGCTTTACCTGGCCCTCCGTTGGCGTCTCGTCGCCGGTCAGCAAGCGGATGAGCGTGGACTTGCCGGCTCCGTTGACGCCGACCAGCGCCACGCGATCGCCGCGCTCAATGGTAAAGTTGACGCCTTTCAGAACCTGCTTGGGGCCATAACTCTTGAATAGGTTCTCCGCCTCAACAACGGTGCGGCCTGAAGGCGGCGGCTGAGGAAATTTAAAGTGAATCACCGGCTCTTCTTCAGGTATCTCGATGCGCTCGATCTTTTCTAACTCTTTAATGCGGCTTTGTACTTGTTTTGCCTTGGTTGCCTGGGCGCGAAAGCGGTTGATGAAAGCCTCAAGATGCTCAATCTGGATGCGTTGATTCCGATATGCCGACTCCAGTTGCGCGCGGCGCTCGTCCTTCTGGCTCAGATACTTTGTATAGTTGCCCTGATAGATATTCAGCCGCTTGTTCCATATCTCCACGGTGCGGTCGATAGTTACATCGAGAAAATATCGGTCATGTGAGATAAGAATGTAACCGAAGGGATAGTTTTTCAGATAGTCTTCCAGCCAGTTACGGGTTTCCAGGTCCAGGTGGTTCGTAGGCTCATCGAGCAGCAGCAGGTTGGGTTTGGCCAGCAGCAGTTTGGCCAGCGCGATGCGCATCTGCCAGCCACCACTGAACTCGTCTGTCTGGCGCGCCCAATCTTCCTTGCCGAAGCCGAGTCCGGTCAACACGCCGCCAACCTGCGCGTCCAGGGCATAGCCGTCGAGGGCGTGGAAGCGCTCCTGCAGCATTGAAAAGCGTTCCGCGGCGGACTCGTACTCGGGGCCAGCGTGGTCCAGCACAGCAAGTTGTCCGGCCAGATGTTCGATCTCCCTCTCCATGTCGCGAAGTTCGTCGAAGACGGAGAGGCACTCTTCAAAAACTGTGCGGCCGGTGAGGCGCAGGCCCTCCTGCGGCAGGTACCCGATGCTCATGCCGCGCGTCTGCTGCAAGCTGCCGTAGTCCAGCGATTCAAGACCGGCCAACACCTTCATCAGCGTGGACTTGCCCGTACCGTTGGCGCCAACCAGCGCAGTCTTCTCGCGCGAACGGATAAGCCAGTTGGCTTCAAGGAACAGCACACGCGGGCCAAACCGCTTGCCGGCATTTTGCAAAGAGAGCATACGAGTCTATTTTCGCAGAGAGAGCAGCAGGAAGGAGCGCGCCCGTATCCGACGGGTGAAGGCGTTGGGCCGGCGCGAAGCCAGGCCGCGGCGACCGGAATACTTAAAAGTATTGGTCAAGGGTGCAATGCATCACCCAAAAGCCTAATTCACCTGGGCAATTGTTCTTCAGCAATAAAGAGCTAAAGTCGACTATAGCTGCCACGTGTCTCGACAGCGAATCCACTTCAGGGGAGATTTACATGAAAATCAGACTCTGCCGCTCTCTCCTTGTAGCCGGTGCCGTGGCGGCTTTGGGCGCGGGAGCTGCCCTGGCCCAGACCGACGTTTACAAGGTCAACTACTTTTCCAATAACTTGTATACCCTCCTGAGTGGCGGAGTTGGGTTCCCTCCCAATCTTCCGGATGCGTCTGTACGAATCATCAATCCCGGTGAAACCTACGGGAATCTGTGCGCGATGATTTATGTATACGATTCCGATCAGCAACTGTCGGAGTGCTGTGGCTGCAGCGTTAGCCATAACGGACTTCTCACGCTCGCCCTCACCCAGCTGACCCTTAATCCGCTAACATTCGTCGTTTCTCACAATGGCGTCATCAAGGTCGTCTCCGCGGCGGACAATAGCACCACCTGCGATCCGACCGCTAACGTCATTCCGAAACCGAATCTGCGCGTCTGGGTGACTCACGTCGGGAATCTGGTGGGCACCGCCTATCCGATTACGGAAACTGAGTCGTCGGACTCTACGCTGGGTGCCGCTGAACTCACCAACCTGCAGTCCCAGTGTGCGTACGCCCACATTCTGGGGAGCGGCCAGGGCATTTGCGACTGCGGACGCATCGCGAACTGAGCTCGGGTCAAGCCGGTAGATAGAGCAAGAGGATACACTGCGCCAGGTTCTATAGGGCCGGTGGTTCAACAGAGTGGACGAGTACCCTTTTCTTCATCTTCTCGATTAGGCCAGCGCCGGTAGATTTCCCAAACGAACGCGCCAGGGAAGATTTGGATCAGCGATTCTCGTTTGAGAAGGTCTTCTTGTGGATCGCCGGTCTTCGGAACGTACCCACTTCAGTCGGCGAAATCGAATTGTTGTGAACACCTGGATTCCCACTATAAAAGCGGGAGAGTCGAACTGCGGATACTTCCCTCTTCGACCAAAACAGGGCCCATCTCTGGGCAGACACGGCCTGTTCACAAGCAGCAAAGTAGCTCGCTTGCATCTCCGTCATGACACCTTTCACAATTAGCCTGAGGTTGCGCGCATCTGCCATGGCGAATGCCTGCGGCAGAGTTCCGGTCAGATACCGCCCCAGCGGGATGCTTACGGAACATTTACGAGAAATTTGCGTAAATAGGTATGGGAAGAGAATCAGTTGATGCTGCCCGAAGCCACCCCCGAGTTTTCCGCGCTGCCCGCGCAACGGATGAGGCTCATTGACCGCGGCGTCCTGAATCCGGGATTGTGGGCCGATGGAGTGGCCTTCGACCCCGCCACCATCGGTGACAAAGCTGCCTTCGCATACCCCACCAACTTTCTGAAGGCATGGAGTTTGTGCTGGTCAATGGCGTGCCCGAAATCGGGGCGGGCAAGAGGACCGGCGCTCTTCCCGGCAAGGTGCTGCGTGGGCCGGATACATGCTTGGGGTACGTGCCTTAAACCAGGCACATTTCTGTGCCCTGAGACACTGCGCGCATACACAAAGCGGGCATAACAGTTGGAGTATGATTGAGGGTCCTCAATCAAGGAGAGCATTGCCATGGATTCAACAGCTGTTGATCCGGTAGTCAAGTATGGATGGGTATTAATACTCATCCTCGCGCTCGTGTTGTACAAGGTGATTCTGCGGATGATCTTTGGAACGGTCATCGTTTCCAAGGACGAGATCGGAATCATAAACAAGAAGTGGGTCCTTTTCGGCAAGAATCGAACACTGCCCGATGGTGCCATTGTGGCGTTGAACGGCGAAGCCGGGTTGCAGGCGGATACGCTGGCGCCGGGCATTCACTTCGGCCTTTGGGCCTGGCAGTACGCAGTAACCAAGGTGCCTTTCACTACCATCGACAAAGGCCACATCGGCATCGTCGAAGCGCGCGACGGGCGTCCACTTTCTGGTGGCCGTGTGCTCGCTCGGACCGTCGAGTGCAGCTCTTTCCAGGATGCGCGTGGATTCCTGACGCGCGGCGGCGAGCGCGGTCCGCAGATCTCCATCATTCCCCCCGGCACATACCGCATCAACACATCACTGTTCCAGGTGGCGGCGGCAGATGTCCTCGAGATTCCAGACAACATGGTCGGCGTGGTGACAACGAAAGACGGAAAACCGCTTGCCACAGGTGAGATCGCGGGCAAGGAAGTTCCCGGCCACAACATGTATCAGGATGCCGAGGCGTTCATCACCAATGGCGGCCACAAGGGCTTGCAGGAGCAAGTAATTCTGGCGGGGCGGTATTTCATCAATCCGCGCTTCGCGACTGTGGAAACCAAGCCGATGACAGATGTTCCGATTGCCAATGTTGGCGTGGTCATCGCTTATGTGGGTGAAGAGGGCAAGGACGTCACCGGCGACACTTTCAAGCATGGCAACCTCGTCAGCCGCGGGCAAAAGGGCGTCTGGTGCGATCCGCTCGATCCCGGCAAGTATCCCATCAATCCGTTCACGCACAAGGTGGAGATTGTGCCCACGGCCAACATCGTTCTCAACTGGGCGACAGGGAAGAGCGAGGCGCACAAGCTGGACGAGAAGCTATCGACGATCACGGTGCGTTCGTCGGACGGCTTTACCTTCAACCTGGACGTGAGCCAGATTATTCATGTTCCTCGGAATGATGCACCTAAAGTGATTGCCCGCTTCGGAACCATGGCGAACCTTGTTACGCAGGTGCTGGAGCCGACCATCGGCAACTATTTCCGCAACGCGGCGCAGACCTCGGATGTGATTGAGTTTTTGAAGAAGCGCAGCGAGCGGCAGGCGGAAGCTAAGGTGTCCATCGCCGCGGCTCTGGGCGAGTACAACGTGAACGCCATTGACACGCTGATCGGGGATATTACGCCGCCGGAAGCGCTGATGAAGACGCTCACCGACCGCAAGATCGCTGAGCAGGAGCAGGTGACCTACAAAACGCAGCAACTGGCCGAAGAGACCCGTAAAGATCTGCAACAGGCGAGGGCCATGGCTGACACACAGGCGCGCGTCGTCGATTCCGAACGAAGCGTGACAATCGCCAAGTTCGGCGCTGAAGCGGCCATTGAAGGTGCACGTGGCCAGGCGCAGTCGAAGAAGATCAACGCTGAGGCCGACGCGAACGTGATCACCATCGTTGGAAACGCCGAAGCTTCGAAAACGCTGGCTGTGGGAACTTCCGAAGCCGACGTCATCAAGTTGAAGATCGACTCGATGGAATCGGGCAACTACGCGCTGGTGCAGGTGGTGCAGGCGCTGGCTTCGAACAAGGTGCAACTCGTTCCGCAGATCATTGCGGGCGGCGGCGGCAGTGGCTCGGGTGGAACGCTGGTGGATGTTCTGCTGGCTAACCTGATTCGGGATCATATGAACACGCACCCGAGTGCGCCGGTAGCCCCCAAAGACCTGTCATCCTGAGCGACCGTAGCGTAGCGAAGGGAGTCGAAGGACCTGCTTCTGTTCTTCGCTCCCTTCGCTGATGCCGCAAAAGGAAGATAGATTCGACGCGAGAACAGGATACCAATGCGACAAAACGTCCTGGACAAAACGCTGTTTCTAAATGTCGACCTCGACATCCGTTCGAAGTCGAATTTGCAGCCGCTGGTCGACGCGATGGGCGACAAGATTATCGTTATGTATGTTGGTCGCGTGAAGCGATACCACCAGGCACGTCTTGAACTGGATGGATCGCACCGTAACGCAGCCGGACATAAAAGGAGTCCAGAAGCGATCATTCTCGGCTTTTGCAAGGTAATTGGGAGGCTTCCGCCGGGTGCGAGAGAGCTTTGGGATGATTCCAAGACTCGCGAATTCGATATCGGCATTGAGTCAGGGAAGCCTTACAAGTTCTATTGGTTCGATCTATCCCCGAAGGCGCTTCAGGCCGCTCTTGAAGTCAGCGCTCAGATCGCAGTGACCATCTATGGGCCAATGAGGCGAGCAAAAGCGCCGAGCAAAGCACACAAAGCCCCTTCTTCCAAATGACGCCAGCAAGGTCGTCCATGCCCTACTCTTGAGTTATGACTGACAAGGAACTGCTGACGCGGATCGCCCGCTCAGCCGGCCAGAAGGCCGGATACAAGCAACTCGTTCGCGAACTGAGCCTGGGCGGCGGAATGCAACGGCGTCTGCTGCTGGAGCAACTGGCGCGGATGACGGCTCGCGGTGCGCTGGTCAAGCTGGACCGCGAACACTGGAGCATTCCGAAGGCTGTTGGCACGCGGGAGAATCTGGCGGCTGGACGGCTCGATCTGCATCGCGACGGCTATGGATTTGTGCGGCCGAATGCGCGGCAGGCTACCGGGCAGGAAGATATTTTCATTCCGCCTAACGAAATCAATGGGGCCATGCAAGGGGACCAGGTGCTTGTCGAAGTGGAACCGCCCAAGGCCGATGGGCGGCGGATGGGGCGGATTGTGCGCGTGATCGAGCGGCGGAATCCGACTGTGGTTGGCGTGTTTCATTATGTGCGGTCGGATCGTCAGCAGGGGCATTCTGTGGTGCCGTTCGATGAGCGGATGACGCAGCCTATTCTCATTCCTCCAGGACTTGAGGTGCCGGGGAAAGCTGAGGGTGGGACGGCGCATCGGGTGCTCGGCGCGGAGGCGGCAAAGGCAAAGAGGCGAGGCCTCAGGCAGGAGGGGGGTTCCGAAGAGCATCCCTCAGGGGCTCAAGCCCAGATTGATTTTGCAGCATCTGCGGCACGACTAAAGTCGTGCCCTGACACAGAACTTGGCATATTCGCCGGGGAGAATGAACACGAAAACCTTGAGGGTTTGGTTGTCGATGTAGAGATCACCAGTTGGCCGACGCCGACCCGTCCTCCGATCGGACGCGTGATTGAAGTGCTTGGAGATCCGGACGATTTCGGCGTGGATGTGGAGATGATGATCCGGAAACACCAGTTGCCGCGGGTATTTCCGGAAAAAGTGCTGGAAGAAGCTCGCAGCGTGGCTCATCTGGACGAAGCGGAAGCTAATAGCCGTCGCGATTTTCGTGGTCTGCCGATCGTCACAATCGACGGAGAGACCGCACGAGATTTTGACGACGCGGTGTTGGTCACCGAGCGCCCGGATGGGGGATACGAGTTGCAGGTCCACATTGCCGATGTGGCTGAATACGTCCGCGCCGGGACCGATCTCGACCTTGAAGCCCGCCTGCGCGGGACGAGCGTTTACTTTCCCGATCGCGCGATTCCGATGCTGCCGCAGGAGCTTTCGACGAATATATGCAGCTTGCGCCCCGGTGAAGACCGGCTGGTGCTCAGTTGCATCATGCAGCTCGATGCCGAAGGGCGTATCGAGAGCTACGAGATTGTCGAAGGGGTGATTCGCTCGGCGGCGCGGATGACTTATACCGACGTTCACAAGATTTTGGAAGGCGATGACGAAACTCGCGCGCGATACCCCGATCTGTCCCCGAATTTTGAGCGGATGCGCCTGCTGGCGGGGCTGATGAACAAGCGTCGGGAGGAGCGTGGCAGCATCGATTTCGACTTGCCCGAGCCGGTGATCGAGTTTGACGAGCAAGGGCAGATGCGCGGCGTTACCAAGTCCGAGCGCACGTGGGCGAACCGGCTGATCGAGGAGTTCATGCTGGCGGCCAATGAGTGCGTGGCTACCTGGCTCGAAGACCTGGGCGTGCCGTCGCTCTATCGAATTCATGAAAAGCCGGAGCCGCGCCGCGTTGTTCAATTTGAGGAACTAGCCGCTGCTTTCGGCTATTCGCTTGGACTTGGCGCGTTGCCGGTGAAGCGCATCCAGACGCGCGGGGATCGCCGCGAATCCCAGCGCAGCGGGCGCAACCCTCGCACCCTTGAAGTGCCCGAAGATATTCCCGTTACGCCAAGGATGTACCAGAAACTGGCGGCGAAGATTGAAGGGAAGCCGGAGGAGCGGATTCTTAGCTATCTGATGCTGCGGTCGCTCAAGCAGGCACGCTACTCCGAGATCAACGAGGGCCATTTTGCTTTGGCCGCTCCCAGCTATACGCACTTCACTTCACCGATTCGGCGGTACCCGGATCTGATTGTGCACCGCATTGCGAAAGCGCTGCTGCGGGAAGGTGTTGCTGGGGAGGGAGTTGTGGAGCATGGGCGGCACAGCTCGCCGTGGACTCATCCCCATGAAGGGTTGGCCGGAATTCGTGTAACACAGCCGCGCAAGGCGAAGCTGGCCTTCACCGGCGAGCCGCCGATTCCCGAGGCTGAGTTGGCGCAGATTGCCGAGGAAACCAGCCAGACAGAGCGCCGTGCCGCCGAGGCTGAGCGCGAACTGGTCGAGTGGAAAAAGGTTCGCTTCATGCAGGACCGGGTGGGTGAGGAATTTGCCGCGCTGGTGCTGAACCCTGCTAAATACGGGCTGTTTGTGGAACTTACCGACTTGTTTGTCGAGGGGCTGGTCCCGATCGACACGCTACGTGACGACCGCTATACCTGGCGGGAGAATACCCACGAGATCATTGGGGAACGCTGGGGACGGCGATACCGGGCGGGCGATCGGGTTCAGGTGATTCTGGACCGTATCCTGGCCCAGGAACGCAAACTGCAATTTTCGATTGTCGAAGAGGGGATTCCTCTTACCGGCAAGAAGGCTGCAAACGTCTCCTCCAGGCCGAAAAAGGATAAACGCAAAGACGTAAGGACCCCGGCTTCCAAGGGAAAGAAGCGGTTCGGCAAGAAGGGTAAACGACGCTGAGGCCATCCGCATCCGGCTGCATTGGAGGTTTCCCAGGTCTCAAAATCGAGACCTTGGGCACCCGAAAATTGTGGGGAGCGGCTTAGACGCCGGACTGTTTCTCGGCGAGCGCGCCGATGACGGGAAGCTTGAACCGCTCACCTTTGGAAGCCTTGAGGATACAGATGATCCATGCAATAAAGAGTGCCAGCATGCCGATCAGGAAGATGATCTGCCCGAGGATGGGAATCACGTTGATGATGCCGATGGCGAACGCGGCGATTCCCAGGAAGATCGACTGCCAGGCGTGGAATTTCACATAGGAGTTGGTATTGTAGGGTGCGACGACCAGGAAGATGATCGCCGGGATAATCGTCACATATGCCAATGCACCAGCGGCATTGTCGCTAAGTCCAGTATCTTCGGGCACGTGAACTCCTTTTGAGATTGAGGTTTAGTTAGGGAACTCGTTTTAACATGCTCAGATGCTGTGAGCATGAGAGGATCTCCGACTGTGAATCCGCAAGTTAAGCGTGAAGTTGGGACAAGATAAGAAAAGCCCGCAACCCATGAATTGTCAAGAAGGAATTCTCAATCAACCGTGGATTGCGATTTGAACCGAGGATGCAGTTGGGCTGAACCGAAGATCAGGGGACTTTGACGGCTTCCTTGCGAAGTCCCTCCCAGAGAGCCCAAGTCCAAGAGCAAGGGTTACTTGTTGGCCTGCTGCTCTGCGAGGGGCCCGATAATCGGAATGTTGAGTTTGACGCCGTTCAGGGCTTTGAGCACCACGAAGAGCCACAGGACGAACATGCCGAGATCGATCAGCATCATGAGGGGCCAGACAAACCAGCCGATGATCGGGAGCCTTCCCACGATGGCAAGAACGATGAACAGGGCGATCCACGCGACGGTCAGAAAAATCGACTGCCAGGCATGGAAGCGCACATAGGGGCTCTTGTTGTAGGGTGGCATGGCGAGAAAGATGATCGCCGGAATGATTGTGATGTAGGCAAGTGCGCCGGCGCCATTATCAGAGATACCGGTTGCAGTCGTATCTGTCATGCAGGTTCCTTTCCTGGTTGAGACTGGGCTTCAAACTCGCTCACTCCTGGCCGACGCCCGCTGCGCACCTTTGGATGATTCCTGGTCCGTGAGAGGCGAGAATTCCCTGGATCAACTCAAGGAAACCCTTGATTTGACTGCTTGTCAAGAGTATTCCTCCAGTAGGTACGTAAATCGTTACTGGGGTAACCGACACAAATGTTGTAGGCGATGACCGGGCCATCGACGCGTTTCAGGCTGAAACGGCACGCCGGGCTTGAAATATTGCTCGTCTGGTTCAATCGGCGGGAAACAGACTGCTCTGAGCGGGCTGAGGCACTTCGAGCAGTTGCGGATCGTTGTTGCGGACGTTTCCAACCCGCTCGCTGACTGGCCAGGAAACCATTTCTTCTGCTGGAAAAGGGCGCAGCAGGTCGACCGGCGGCTGGGCGGGGCTCCATGAAGCTGGCCCGCCGGGTTCGAGCCATCGGTCGTAATCGCCGGCCGCGAGAATAACCGGCATGCGGTTGTGTACCGGTTCCATCAACTCGTTGGGGTCGGTGGTCAGGATGGTGAAAGTTTCCAGCGGCTCGCCATCTTTTGGCTGCCAGCGCTCCCAAAGCCCGGCCATGGCATAAGGCTCGCCACTTTTGAGTGCAAAGGCGAATGGGAATTTGGTTTTTTGGTCGATACGGCTCCACTCATAAAATGCATCGGCGGGCACCAGGCAGCGGCGCTTCTTCAAGGCTTCGCGGTAGGCTGGCTTGGCAGCGACCTCTTCAGCGCGGGCGTTGATGGTGCTGTAGCCGAACTTGGGGTCCTTGGCCCAGAAGGGAACCAGCCCCCAGCGCATTTGCGCGAATTCCCGATGGCCGGTGTCGCGATTCAGGCGGACGACGGGCTGCACACTCTGGGGCGCAACGTTGTAGCTGGGTGCAAACCAGGGCATGTCTTCAAGGTCCACGCCAAACCAGTCGGCGAGGACTTCCTGGGTTGATCTTCGGGCGAATCGTCCACACATTCTTCAAAGGATAAGGGCTGCATGGACTGAGCGCAAAAAAATGCTGGATTTCCGGTTCAAGAACTTCAATTCCAGAACGCGACCGAGACGTAAGTCGTTTGTTTCAAAAAGAGCTAAAACGTAAGTTGTTTGTTTTGCTATGTAGTTATTACGCGTTTGCTATGTAACGTTATTGTTTTCATATAGATGAGAAGAAAACCGGAAAATGGCATGTATTTGGGGGCGATCCCGGACAGGCTGAGGCTGCGGGAACCGCAAGGTTTTTGGTGCATCGGGGGCCATGAATTCATTGTGCATGTTTCAAGCGAATTAGACTGCAAAGTTGGGAAGTAATTTTTGAGGCTGTTTTCGAAGCGTTCAGCGAGTCAGCGGCTTCCCATACAATGGGTTTTGGGAGCATGAATTGATGGCACACATGGTGTTTTGCGTACGGAACAAGAAGGAGATGGAGGGCCTGGACGAGCCGCCCTTCGACTCGGAGTTTGGCCAGAAGATTTTCAAGAACGTCTCCAAGCAGGCCTGGGGTGAGTGGGTAGACAGGCAGAAGATGCTGCTGAATGAGTACCGGCTGCAGCCGTGGACGCCATCGGCACAGCAGTTCCTGGTGGAACAGATGGAGCAGTTTTTCTTCGGCGAGGGCTCGGGGCTGCCTTCGGAGTTTGTCGCGCCCTCGCATTGACGCGGTGTTGAGGTAACGGCAGGAGCCGTCGAACGCGAATTTCGTGTTTCGCGGCTCTTTGTGAACAGGGCCGGTTGAGAGTTGAGGTTTCCCGCCCTTGCGATAGGACAAAATCGCAAGAACGGGGCACGGAGATTTTGTGGCGAATCGTGCACGGGGTTCATTGCAGACTTAATTCGCCGAAAAGCGAAGCAGGCGGCTCCTGAATTTTCTTATTCTTCCCTCATCAGGATCATGGGATTTACGCTTAGCGCCTTTTGAGCGGGGACCCATGCGGCGGCGAGGCCGAGCACGAGCATGGTGAGAACCACTCCGCCCAGGACCAGCGGATCTCTCGGTGCAGCCTGGTACACGATGTACGACAACACCTTGGATGCGAGGATGCCCAGCGCCATCCCGGCGCAGGAACCCACCGCCAAGAGCACGAATGCCCGTCCCAGGGCAGCGCTGAGCACCTGCTTCCGCCGTGCTCCGAGCGCCATGCGAATCCCGAGTTCGCGCAGGCGCTTGCTCACGGTGTAGGACGCCATGCCGAAGATTCCAGTCACGGCGAGCATGGCGCCGAGCATCCCCAGGACTCCCAGCGCCACGGTCGCGACGCGGGCGGCAAACAGCGCGGAGCTCATCTCCTGATTCCATGTCCCCAGAATCAGCGGTAGACCGCTATCGAGCCCATGCAGTCTCTGCTCCAACTCTCTGGCAATCTCTCCCGGGTCGCGTCCCGAGCGCACCAGCAGCCATGTGCCGCTATCCTGGTGCTGCAGAAACGAAAAGAACATAGCGGGTTTCTGATCCTCGGTGAGGGTCCGGTATTTCCCGTCTTCCACCACGCCGACGACTTCCGCCCGCTCTCCGCCCCAGTACTTGAAATGACCGCCGACGGCCTTATCTACCGATCCAAAGACTTTGACCGCAAACTCCCGATTTATGAGCGCCACCTTCTGCGCCTTGCTGTCGTCGTTCAGAGTCAGGTTTCTCCCCGCGAGCAGTTTTGTGCCCGCGGCATCAAGGTAGCCGGGGGAGACGTTATAGTCCATGGCATCCGCGGCCTGGTTGGATGGCCGAAAGTCGGTTGTGCTGTCAGTGTAGACGTACGAGTCGCCGCCGCCGAGGCTCAGCGGCAAGTTGGTTACATAGCCCACTGCGGTTACGCCTGGAATGGCAGCTGCAGCGTCCAGCATCCGTCGCTGCATCTGCGGCGTGCGGTCGCCGGTGTAGCCCGCCATTTGCAAGTCGCTGTTCACCAGCATCACGTTCTGCGGCTCAAACCCGAAGTTGCTGTGCATCGATCGCATCAGTCCGCGCACTGCTACCAACGAAGAAGTCACCAGGACCGCGCAAATCGCAATCTGCACCGCCAGCAGAATATCCCGCAGCGTGAAGCGCCGCAGCCCTCCGACACCCGCAGCGCCGGTGCGAATCACCTGCCACGGATCGGATCGCATCACCTGCCGCACCGGCATAATCCCGAAGAGCACGCCGCTGACCAGCGCCAGCAGCAGCGCCACAAGGTACGTGCCTGCGTCCGGATTGACTGGCACATTAATGGGAATATTAGGCATCGGCTGCCATGTGCTTAACAAGCGGAGGATTAGAACGCCACCAGCGAGCCCCAGCGCTCCCCCCGCAAGCGAGACGAGGACAGCCTCGGTGAGCATCTTGCGCAGGATCAATCCGCGCCGGGACCCCAGCGCGAGGCGCAGCGCCGTATCCTTGGCGCGATCCGCCGTGCGCGCCGCAAACAGGCTGCCCAGGTTTGCGCACGCGGCCAGCAGAATGAGCCCGGCCAGCAGCATCAATCCGCCCATGAACGCACGCGCGGGGCCTTCCAGCATGTCCCCCATCAGCCCCGGATGGGCCAATGTGAATTTCACGTCATCGTCGTCGGCTGGATAGGTCTTTGAGAGCCATGCCGCAAGAATATTCAAATCCGCCGCTGCTTGCGCCGGCGTCACGCCTGGTTTCAGCCGTCCCACTATCAGCGCGGAGTGATCGCCGCGGTACTGCAGCGAGTCGTGGCCCTCTACGGTGGGTTGCTCCACCATCGGAATCCACAGGGCCGGGGCAAAGAACAGTTCCGTACCGCGAAATGCCGGCGGCGCAACGCCTATGATCGTGAATGGGTGCTTGTTGATTTCGACCGGCCGGCCGATTACGCCTTTGTCGTCGTGAAAATGGCCGTGCCAGTATGCGTAGCTTAGGACTACATAGGGAGCGCTGTTCTTTCCGTGTTCGTCGGCAGCGTGATAGAAGCGGCCCAGATAGGGCTCGATGTTGAGTGCATCGAAGTAGTTTCCGGTCGCCAGGTAGGGCCACGCGGTGGAGGGATTTCCGCCGGTATCAACGCCCACCGGCCCCATGATGTTGAAGGAAGCCAAGCTCTCAAACGTGCGGTTCCGGTCGCGTAGATCCACGTAATCGAGGTAAGACTGCGACGGATATTGGCCACGCTGCACCAGGTAAAGATTCTGTGCATTTGGAACCTTCACCGGGCGCAGCACCACGGCGTTGAGCACGCTGAACACGACCGCGTTGGCCCCGATTCCAAGCGCCAGCGTCACGATCGCCGTCACAGCAAATCCTGGGGAGTTTCGCAATTGGCGGAACGCAATTTTCACGTCGTTGGTCATACTTGGCTCCAGATTCAGGAATCCGCAATTCAAGAGGAATACGGATGCACTTGTCGCGATGTTCCGTGAAAAAAGCCCCGCAGGCTGGCTGGCGCGACGCTGCTGGTAGAATGGAAGTTGCCGCATTGTGTGGCGACTGGCCGCCGTGGCGCTCCCAACCCCCATCTGCCTCCTGAAAAGAGGAGGCCTGAACAAAAAAGGAAAAACTCCCTGTGACGCAGACGATACGCAATATCGCCATCATTGCCCATGTTGACCATGGGAAGACAACGCTTGTGGACGCCATGCTAAGGCAATCGGGAACGTTCCGCGCCAACGAGCAGGTAGCCGATCGTGTGATGGATTCAAACGAGCTGGAACGGGAGCGCGGCATCACCATCCTGGCCAAGAACACGGCTATCAACTTCGAGGGCGGCAAGATCAACATCGTCGATACGCCGGGGCACGCCGACTTTGGTGGCGAAGTGGAACGCGCGCTGAAGATGGTTGACGGTGTGATGCTGCTGGTGGACGCGGCCGAGGGCCCGTTGCCGCAGACGCGCTATGTGCTGGCCAAGGCGCTGGAAGCAAAGCTGAAACCTATCGTGGTGATCAACAAGATCGACCGGCCCGATGCGCGTCCGCAGGAAGTGCTGAACGAAATTTACGACCTTTTCATCGATCTGGATGCGGACGAAACACAGCTGGATTTTCCGGTGCTCTATGCCGTGGCCAAGAACGGGCTGGCGACCACCGATCTGGCCAAGCCGGGCGAGAACTTGCAGCCGCTGTTTGAGGCCATCGTCTCGACCATTCCTCCGGCGACAGGCAACGAGGAAGGCACGCTGCAGATTCTGGTCACCAATCTCGACTACTCGGAATACTTTGGCCGCATCGCGATTTGCCGGGTCTTTCAAGGAACGCTTCATGCGGGCGACGACGTGACCATCTCCAAGCGCGATGGGTCGCTGATGAAGACGCGGATTACGAAACTGTTTACTTTTAATGGGCTGAAGCGCACCGAAACCACCGAGACCACAATGGGAGACATTATCGCCGTGGCCGGCGTGGAGGGCATCACCATCGGCGAGACGATTACCAGCGTCGAGAACCCCTCGCCACTGCCGCTGATCGTGATCGATGAGCCGACGATTGCGATTCAGTTCAGCGTGAACAACTCGCCGTTTGCTGGGCGCGAGGGGCAGTATGTAACCAGCCGCAACCTGCGCGAGAGACTGGAAAAAGAGCTGCTGACCAACGTCAGCATCCGCGTGGAAGACACGGGCTCGCCGGACACGTTCAAGGTGTTGGGACGCGGCGAACTGCAGCTTGCGATTCTGATTGAAATGATGCGGCG
>JBELAI010000055.1:0-28355 GCA_049508975.1 Occallatibacter sp.
GCGTCTGGATCTTCGGGGCGCATCTGGCCGGCGGACTGCGAATCCTTGAACTCCAGTCGCACTTCGCCTTCGTTGCTCAGCGCCTTCAGGAAGTCGAGGATGTAGCCGGAGTTGAAGCCGACCACAATCGGGTCGCCGGAATACGGCGTATCGATGGTGTCTTCGCTCTCGCCGGATTCCGCTGAATTCGAGCTGATCTTGAGCTCGTTGCCTTCGAGGCGCAGCCGAATGGCGCCTGACCGCTCGTCCGCGAACTGCGCCACGCGCTGGATGGCCGCCGAAAGCTCGCTCGAACGCACCACGGCAAACTTGGTGTTGTCGCGCGGCATGACTGCTTCAAAGTTGGGGAATTGGCCGGAGAGCTTGCGGGTGCTCAGCGTACGGTGGCCGACGCGGAAGAACAGCGTGTGCTCGTCGTCGGCAAACTCCACCTTCTCGGCTTCCGTATTGCCCAACAATTGCTGCAATTCCTGCAGGGCCTTGCGCGGAATGAGAACGCGCTTTTCACCGCTGATGCCTTCCAGATTCTCGTTCGGCTTTTCGACGTAGGAAAGCCGGTGCCCGTCTGTCGCGACCATGGCCAGCGACTCGGCCTTGATCACCAGAAGTGCCCCATTGAGCGTGTAGCGCGATTCCTCGTTGGAGATGGCAAAGATGGTCCGAGCAATCAGCGTCTTCAGCGCCAGCGTGGAAATGCTCGTCGCCGCGACGGTAGGGAACTCGGGCACCTGCGGATAGTTCGCGCGCGCCATACCGACCATCTTGGTGTTGGAACGGCCGGAGCGGATCTGCACCCAGTGGTTATCCAGCAGCTTGATGGAAATGTCGCCATCGGGCAGCAGTTTGATGTAGTCGTAAAGCTTGCGGGCAGGAATGGTGCACGCGCCCGGCTTCTTTACCTTGACGGCCGCGCTGGTGCGGATGGCCTGGTCTAGGTCGGTGGCTGTGATGTTGAGCCGGTCGCCCTCGGCCTCGATCAGAAAGTTGGACAGAATTGGAATGGTGGTTTTGCGTTCCACCACACTTTGTGTCGCGGTGAGTTCCTTCACCAGTTCCTGGCGGCTTACGGTAATCTCCATCGCTGACCCCTGTACAGCCGGCTTCTCAACTTCGGTTTCCACGATCGGCATAGCCCCACCCCCCGCACGCGAGAACACATTCCGCCGCTGGCCACACTCTACAACACATTGCGGCTTCGCGGAAGTACCCGTCTCTTCTTCTGCTTTGATTGTATTCACCTTCCGCTTCCGCGTGTGGGTGGAAAAGCAGGGTACATTTCTGGATTCTTCGGTAATTGATCCTTTTTCGTTTGCTTTGAGCTTCAAGGTTGAGATGCTTTCGGTCAAGGCCGCTCAGAACCAAATGTCTGAATGTAAGGCAGCAAGGTGCGACGGGAGATGAGGAAAAGGATAGATAGATAAAGAAAAAGCAAGTAACACCCGTAGTTCAGGCAGGAAAAGTGGAAATCCTTCCGAAGAGATTGAGGAGCATTGACTTGGGGTGATGGCCGGTTTTCTAAATCCAGGCTGTGCAATTCAGGAGTTTTGGAAAATAGGCTTGCTGGAAGTCTTTTGTGTCTCTAGTTTCCCACGTCTCCCACAGGAAGCCGAGAAAAGCCTGTGCAAACTCGACGCATTGTGTGAAAAGTTCGTCCATCGCCGCTTAAGGCAAGGCTCTCGTACGTACCGGTGATCCACAGGGGACGCGCCCTCCGCACCTTCCTCAGCTTCGAGACATGAGGAGGAGAACGCGTACTGAGTGCTTCGATTCCCATGTGACGAGCACGATGCAAAATGGCTTCCCATTCCAGCACGGGGCAATGACGGACTTGTGGGTTTGTGCTTAAAAGGAGGTAAAGCGGTCCTAGACTTGAGGGGTTGGAGCTGAAGGGAAAGGAGTCTCGTAAGTGACGATTGACATCGGACTCCTGGAAGACCGGCTTGTGCATATGTCTGCCGAGGGTGCGCCGGGGAGGGAGTTTTGTGAGGCGATTTCGGAGTTGGCAAGGACCGGGCGCTTTGAGCAGTTACGTCCTGTTCTGCCGGAAATTGTCTATGAAGAGCTTTGGGCGCGTTACCAGCAGGATCAAGCCGGTTTTGTTGCCGATTGGCGCAATTTGGCTCAAGAGATGCGTCAGGGGTTCATTCAACATGCGCGGCAACGGCTCACTTCCTTGACCCGGCTGCAATACGCTGGATGCGATGCTCCCACCCCCGCCTGGCAGGAGATTCAGCGGGCCCTAGACGGCCAACAGAATGACCTGCTGCGTGCCGCTATCGCCCTGGAAATGCTGGAACTGGTCGAGCCGGCGGTCTTTCGAGCGACCCATTTGCGCGAGTGCGTTGTTGCTTCAGCCAGTTCAGAAGACGCCGACCGGTACCTGGACGAGGCGACTCGCTGCTACTTCTTCGGGCTTTTCACCGCTTGCGCCGTGATGTGCCGGTCGGTGCTCGAAGAGGCGATTAAGCAGAAGCTTCCCGCCTCTCTCACTCGGCTTGTGCGTACGCGATATCGAAATGCGGCCACGCTTGGGAACCTGCTGCACGAGGTAAACAACAATCTGCAATTGACGGGGTTCGATAGCGACTTTCCGCGCGTGGCGAACCAGGTGAACGACCTTGGCAGGAAGGCCGTGCATCAAGGGCTCATCTCTGAGGACGAAGCGCGATTGTGCCTGCAGAACGCACGCCAGGCGCTGGAGCTCCTCTTGCGGCATTAAACGACGTGCTCATTTGATTCGAAATCCTCTGCTGCACACTTGCGCCACTTCACCTTCTATACTGGACTGTCCATGTCCTACGCCGCCGCTGTCGATCAACTGAATGCCATGGTTCCGGAGCTCTACCAGAGCGCTGGCCAGCCTCGGCGCAAATTCTCGCTTGACGAGATCCGTATTTTGCTGGCCACGCTGGGTAATCCGCACCGCCGCTTCAAATCCGTACTTATTGCCGGAACCAACGGGAAAGGCTCAACGGCGGCCACGTTGGCGTCGATTTTGGAAGCCTCAGGTTCACGCACCGGCCTGTATACTTCGCCCCACCTGGTGCGCGTGAACGAGCGGATTCAATTGGATCGTGCCGAAATCTCCGACGACGACTTTGCAAGCCTCTACTTCATGGTTCACGACGCCGCGCAACAATTGGTGCTGGAGGGACAACTTCCTCAGCTGCCGAGCTTCTTCGAGATTCTGACCGCCCAGGCGCTGCTCTACTTTGCCGTGAAGCGCGTTGACATTGCCGTCCTTGAGGTTGGCATGGGCGGGCGGCTGGATGCGACAAACATTGTCGATCCGCTGTTTTCTGTCATCACGGACATTTCACTCGACCATACGGAGTGGCTGGGATCGACAATTACGGCGATCGCCCGAGAAAAGGCAGGGATTCTACGCCGGAGAGGGACGCTGATTACGTTGCCGCAGCATCCTGAGGCCAACCAGGCTCTCGGGGAAGCGGCAGCGGAGCTGGCTGTGCGCGGAGTCAGCGCGGTTCAGTATATGCCGCCCAGCGACGCCAGCACCGATTCGCCCTATTGTTTGAAGGTTCTGGGCGGCACAATTCGAGTGGATTCCCCGCTTATCGGCGCTCATCAGCATCGCAACGTCGCATTGGCTATTGCCGCGGCAGTTGAATTGGCCGGGAAACATAGCTTTTCCATCTCGGTGGGTGCAATCGCCGAAGGCATTCGCAAAACCAACTGGCCGGCACGCCTGGAGCGCATCGAGCGAGACGGGGTGGAGTGGATACTGGACGTTGCGCACAATCCCGCCGGGGCCTGGGCGTTGCGCGCGGGCTTGAACAGGGCCCTCAGCGACCCGAGCAAGCCGCACATCCTCATCTTCAGTTGCCTGCGCGACAAGCCCATTGCCGAGATGGCGCAAATCCTCTTTCCGCTTTTCGACCTGGTGATTATCCCGCCGATCCATACCGCCCGGGCTGCGGCGCTCGGGGATTTGCTCGCGGCAGCCGAAGCGACTGGAACCCCGGCCATCGCTGTCGGATCGGTCGGCGATGCGCTGCAAACTGCTGTAAATAAGGCAGATGGAGGACTTGTCGTGGTGTCTGGGTCGGTCTACCTGGTCGGCGAGGCGCGGCCTTTGTTGCTCAAAGCGGTGGAGCAGATGGAAACGGGGGTACACCCATGAGCCCGCGACCCAATCCGATGCCGTGGCTTCATCGCTGGCGCACCAATTTGGTGCATATACCGCTCATGACTCTGGCCACCGCGATCTGCGGATCCATCTCGCTAGTTGTCTCCCTGGTGGACAAGAATGGCCGTACCCAGCACCGGATCGCCAGGATTTGGGGGCGGTCCGCCATTTTCTTCGCCGGATGTTCGCTCACCGTCCGCGGCCTTGAAAACCTCCTCAAGCATCCGGTGGCGGTTTACGCCTCGAACCACACTTCCTACATGGATACCCCGGTCGTCTTCGCCGCATTGCCATTTCAGTTTCGCATCCTTGCGAAGAAGGAACTGTGGCCTATCGCGTTCATAGGATGGTACTTAGATAGGTCTGGACAGATTCCGATTGATACCCGCAACCCGCACGCGACACTTTCGAGCCTCGGAGTTGCGGTCAAGGCGTTGCGCGCTGGAATGCCTCTTTTCGTCTTCCCGGAGGGCGGCAGGACCCCTGACGGACAGCTCCAGAACTTTCTGTCTGGTGCTGCCTATCTTGCCATTCGCGCCCAGGTCCCTCTGGTGCCAATCGCTCTTTCCGGTGTCTACGATTTGCTGCCCATTCATACACGGCACCTCTACCCAGGCGAGTTGACTTTGACGGCCGGCGAGGCTATCGACACCAAGGGCATGACGGTTCGCCAAACGGACGAGCTGACCGAGAGGCTCAAAGCCGCGATTCAAGAGATGTCAGGGCAGCCGGAAATGGATAGTGCCGAGAGCGAGATTTCTCTCGCCTGATATTGCAATCGCGCCGAACAAGCAAACGCCTTTCGCATTCTCGACCTGCGGGCTTACACTAGTTCTTCCATGTCAGTCCACATCGCCATACCCGAACCTACTAGCAGCGATTCAGCATACAATCAGCGTTCTCTGCCGCCCTATCTTGCCGCCCTCCATTCAGCGGGAGTCACTCCCGTGATCGTGCCGCTCCATGAACGGCCGGACCGAGTGGCTCGCCTGCTAATTGGGGTGCAAGGAATCCTGCTTCCCGGCAGTGGCTACGATGTGGATCCGCAGAGATATGGAGAGAGCCCGATTCCGGAGTGCGGCAAAGCTGATCCGGGGCGCACGGCAGTGGACGAGTTGCTGCTTCAGGACGCATTCAACCTGCACAAGCCGATCCTTGCGATTTGCCTCGGCGCGCAGACATTGAATGTCTGGTGTAACGGTTCGCTCGTCCAACATCTGAAGACGCCTGTCGATCACAGTCCTGGGCGCACGGTTTTCGATGCGCACCTGGTTCGCGTATCCCCTGGTTCAAGGCTGGCAGGTCTGCTTCCAAAAGGCGACCCGCTGGAGGTTCAAGTAAATTCAAGCCATCACCAGGCAGTGCGGGTTCCTGGAGATAATCTCGTTGTCAGCGCGGTTTCGCCGGAAGATGGGGTGATCGAGGCCGTGGAACTCGACTCCGCTGGTCACTTCGTGGTTGGGGTTCAGTGGCATCCCGAGCGGACTTACACGCACAGTGCATTCTCCCGGGCCATCTTTTCAGTTTTCGTCCAGGCGGCGACAGCCTGGGAGCCGCGGCGGATCGAAGCGTCCGTTGCAGTCTCTTAGGGTGATGAATGAGCTCATACCACAGAGGGCACTGGCATGGGTGAATTCGGCAAGCCTGTAAGTCGACGCCTCAACGAGCTATTGGCCGCCTCCAATCTGAAACCCATGAAACCAGGGACAGCCGAGCGCTTCGCTGAGTACTGCTCACTCCTTCTTCGCTGGAATGCGCGGATGAACCTGACGGCTGTTCGGGATGAGGACGGGATTTTGTCCCGTCATTTTGTTGAATCCATCGCCTGCGCCCAGGCGCTGCCAACGGATATCGCGACATTGCTGGACCTGGGATCCGGAGCGGGATTCCCCGGGATTCCGATTGCACTTTGCCGCGCGGAGATCGAAGTCACGCTCGCCGAGTCTCAAGGGAAGAAGGCGGCTTTTCTGCAGGAGGCCGTACGTGTACTCGGTCTCTCGTCCAAGGTTCATCCTGGGCGTGCGGAAGCCCTGGTTGGGCATTTCGATTGCGTGGTGCTTCGGGCGGTAGATCGAATGGAGGCGGCAGTTCAAGTGGCCGTTAAACTGGTTAACGAGGGCGGATGGCTTGCTATGATGACAACCGAAACCGAACTAAATGGCTTGAAGGAGTCGATCGCGGCGCGGATTTCCTGGCTCGATCCGGTCCCGCTTGCTGTGAGCGAACGGCGACTGTTAGCGCTTGGCAGGTTATCTAAGGCATAGTTGTACGGTTTTAGGCGGTATGCTCAATAACCGCGATAGCGTCAACCTCGATCAAATAATCAGGGGACAGCGACGCTACGCCCACCACAACATCCGCTGCTTTGTGATCTCCGAACAGCGTTTTCCGGGCCTCTTCGATAATCGGCAGGCATTCGTCGCGCTTGTAATTGACGACGTAGATTGTAATCTTGGTGACCTGCTCAGGGCGGGCGCCGGCAGCAGCGAGTGCAAGGCCAAGATTGCGAAACGCTTGGCGTGCTTGAGCGGCAAGATCGCCATGGCCAACGAGCTTGCCGTTTATGTCTTCAGGTTCCTGGCCAGAGACGAATACCAATTTGCTTCCCGTCGCGACGACGACTTGCGAGTAGGTTTCCGGAATTGGCAGATCTTTGGGGTTGATGCATTGGAGCGACATGGAATATGTCTCCTGCTTGCGCAATCATGCGTGGGCAATTTATTGGTCTCGATCCCGTTAATACCTGAGACGTTGACAGGTGTCCCTTGCACGATTTTCCAAGAGGATATCATCTGAATTCTGATTCTTGCCAGTAACGATATGCGGGGTCTCACCGTTAGTTGACGTGCTGTCCGGGTTAGCTTCTTCATCCAGATGGGTAATTTGACGCTATGTCGTGTTCCACGTGGAACAATGGAGAGGATAATCGAGTATCGAAAATATTCCACGTGGAACAAACCCTTCCTTGGCCCAAAACAAACTGCCGTGCCATTCTGGAACAGCTCCTAAAAAGCATCCAAACCCGAGGCGATACAGGGGTAGTTTTCCACCGCGGCACTCTTTTCAGGTCCCTCTCTCGCCATTCGCGAGCGCCTCTGCCAAACCTTTCCCTTTCAACCTTTTCCCGACTCACTTCAACTTTGCTCCCCGAGCGCTTTCCACAGCTTTGTCCCGTTGTCCACAATGCAAGTCGATACCCTCTTGACCCCCGAACCTTTAGTCTTATCTCCCATGGGTAAGATTCTCGGCGTTGTGAACCAGAAAGGCGGAGTTGGCAAGACAACCACAGCCATCAATCTCGCCGCCTGCCTCGCGTTGGAGGGCCTCAAAGTCCTCTTGGTCGACTGCGATCCGCAGGCAAACGCCACTTCCGGCCTCGGCATTGTCCGCGACGATAACCGGCACTCCATCTATGACGTCCTGATGGGAGATGCCCAAGCCGAACAGGTGATTCTCCCTACCCAGATCGATCTCCTCTGGATGCTTCCCGGTTCAAAGAACCTTACCGGCGCCAACATCGAACTGGCCCCCGCCGCCGACCGGGCTGAGCGCCTGCGTAACGCTCTCGCTCCCCTGCTGCCAAAGTTCGACCTCATCATTCTGGACTGCCCCCCGGCTCTCGATCTACTGACCCTTAATGTGCTCGGCGCCGCGGACAGCCTCATTGTCCCCATGCAGGCGGAATACTTTGCCCTGGAGGGCATTACCGAGCTGATCTCAACCCTTGAACGGGTGCGCGCAGCCGTCAATCCCAATGTGACGATCGAAGGCGTTCTGCTCACCATGTACGACGACCGGACAAACCTGGCCCAGCAGGTGACCGACACCCTCCGCGAATACTTCCGCGACCGGTTGTTCCAGACAGTGATTCCGCGCAATGTTCGCCTGGCTGAAGCGCCCAGCCATGGCAAGCCGGTTGCTCTCTACGATCCGCGCTCCCGCGGCACCGAAGCGTATTTCGAACTGGCTACTGAGTATCTGGCCCGTAATGGCATTGAGAGTCCGCGCAGCCTTGAACGGAAGGCAGTAGCATCCGACGTCGCGTCTGGCCCACCACGGACGGCACCAAAGGTCAAGGTTCGTTTCTGGCCTTATTCTTAGGTGTGGATCGAAGCCGCCGATTCGGAAAACATCAAAAGCCAAGCCACCGAATCTCCCTTTTCAAGAATTCTGTCAGACCAGAATTGAACCACCTGCATTTGTTGCCGGATTTCGAGGATTTTGAACCATGACGATTGCTCCGCTAGATATGAAACGCCGCGCCCTCGGCAAAGGGCTGGATTCCCTGCTTCCACGCGTACAGGCTCCTTCCGCCACTCCCGTTGAATCGGACGGCGGCAAGCCTCGCGAGATCCCTCTCGAACAGATCGATCGCAACCCCTTTCAGACCCGCTCGCACGTCAACGAAGATCAGCTTGCTGAACTAGCCGCCTCCATTGTGGCAAACGGGGTGGTCCAGCCTATCCTGGTTCGACCCATCGATGGCGGCCGCTTTCAGCTCATCGCCGGAGAACGCCGCTGGCGCGCTTCCCAGCTAGCCGGCAAGGCTACCATCCCCGCGATCCTTCGCCAAGTCTCCGACGAGCAGGCGATGGAAATCACCATCGTCGAAAACCTGCAGCGCGCCGACCTGAATCCGATGGAACAGGCACGCGCCTTCGAGCGCCTCGCTCGCGAGTTCCACATGACTCAGGAACAGATGGCCACACGCACGGGCAAAGACCGCGCCACCGTCGCCAATTTCCTTCGTCTCCTGCGGCTCCCGGCCACGGTTCAGACCCGCGTCGAGACCGGGGATCTAAGTTTTGGCCATGCGCGCACGCTGTTGGCCTTTGAACACGCCGAAGATATCGAAAAGGCCGTCCAGCGCATTATAGGACTTTCGCTCTCTGTTCGCCAAACAGAAAGTTATGTTCAAGGCCTTCTGCACCCCGAACGGGCCGCCAAGAAGGAGCCGAAGCCTGAGCCGCCAGTCGACCCCAATGTGCGCGCCGTGCAGGAGCGCCTGCAGCGTTCTCTTGGCCTCAAGGTCAACATTGAGGATCATCACGGCCGCGGCCGCGTCATCATCGAATACGCCAAGCTGGAAGATTTTGACACGCTGTTGGAGCAACTTGCAGCCGATTAATGCGGATTGTCAGGGGATGGGCCGCGTTGAACTGGCGAATAGGAACTCCCACGAGGTATCGAGATAGAGCCAGCGCTGCGAGCTGAACCAGCTGGTCGGCAGGCTCGGCACATGGAGTAGCGTGTGTCCGCCCATGCACATCATCTCTGTCCCGTTCCAGTCGAGGAACGTTCTGGAAGCCTGGCCGACCTGTGCGGGATGCGTTACACGGCGCACGCAGACCGGGCAACGTTGGCGCTGATCTTTGAGCACCCAGCGCATTCCAAAGAGGCACATGACAAAGGTAGAGACGAGTTGGATATAGACCGCTTGCTCGCGGCCCAATGTTGTGCAGCCGTAGGCCAGATCGAGGGCAATATAGTAGGTGATCGGTAAAATCAGAGCGATTTTGGCGGTTAAGAAGCTCCAGCGGTAAAGCTTCCGGGTCCACGAGGTTTTTTGCGGATTCAAGCTGTATTCGCCAAGCGATACCGAAGTGATGGCAGGCAACGCCAGCAAGGCCAGAAGAAGGGCGAAGAGATAAAGGGTTCGCGTCGCGGGCTTCCACTCTTCGAGAGAAACGCCCAAAAAATCTTCCTCGGAATCGCCCGGTACGTTTGCGGTGATATGCACGCATTGAGTCCACATTTCGGCTGCGCCCATCGGCGTCAGATGGGCAACCACATAACCCGCGCCTGCCGTCCCGGCCTCCGGGTTGGGTTCCAATTCCCAGACATCCACCCTGCCAGGCAGGCTCAGCGATCCATCTGCCGCAACTCCGGCGATCCGGACCATCCGCGGACCGAGGCGAACGAGATTGCCGGCAACATGTTGATCCGCGCCGAAATCCCGCTTCCAGATTTTCTCGCTGAGAATCACCTCGGGCATCCGTTCGTTTTCCTGCGAGCCGCCATTCGCCGCAAGATCAGCGAACTGCACCGGCAGACCCAGCAACGTAAACAAGTTGGAACTGGCATGCGCGACTCCCCACCCGGTCCTAGTCTGCGGTCTGCTGGAAAGCGACTGCGAATCTACGGCTTCCGTGCTCATCTGGTAGAAGGCAAAACCGTCAAAGTACTTTTGCCTCCGGCCTTCCCACGCCCGGAATTCCTTCGGCGAAATCGTTGGCTCCGAATCGTCGTTCGATCCTTCCTGCTGAATCATCACCAGGTTCGGGTTCACCTTGCGCGGCCAGAGACTGCGTTCCGCTCGCACGCCGGGTAGCAGCAATGCGATGACATAACTTGCCGCCAGGATTGTTGCCAGAATCAGCAGGCACTGACTCGGCGTTCCCACCATGTCGGCAAGCCGAAACCTGCTCTGCCGTCCTGCGCGGCGCACGCAAAGCGCATCCTGAAAAGCGCCCAGGCAAAACGAAGTAACCTCCTGCTCGCCACGCGTCGGACCAGCGCTTTGCAGAGCACAAGCGTGTTCCACGTGCCACAGTTCCCCGCGCCACTCGCGCCACCACTCCGCACGCGATGGGCCAGGCACTATGAGCGAGGCTGTGCGCAACAACCCGAAATGTATAAAGCGATGTGCCCAATTCCGTCGCGAGGCGAAGTTCATACGCTTCTGGCCTCCTCCGTCGGAATCAGTCTTTCAAGAAGGGGGTAACGCTTGCGCGAGGCTTCCAGCGTCGATTTTCCCGCAGCTGTCAGCTTGTAGTATTTCCGCGGTGGCCTTTGCTCAGCATCGGCAATCGACTGCTTTTCCCAATTCGAGCGGATCAGCTCATCGCGCTCCAGGCGTCGCATGGCCGGATATACGGTGCCGCTGGGCAGGCCGGTCATTTCCATAATGCTAAAGCCGTAAACGAAGCCGGCGTCGAGCGCCTGCAGGATCATTGCCGCCGTGTGGGAGAGTTTTGTGTCCGGGATTTTCGGTTCGCGGGCCATGGCGCATTTTACCTATGTAGCAATCTACTTGACAAGCCCTATATGTCAAGTGGTATATGTCGAGTGCTACATAGGGTGTGAAGGCGAATCATGCTTGAACTGCGCAATGTCTCGAAACGGTTCTCCGGAATTCCCGCAGTAGACAACGTAAGTTTTTCTGCTCGTCCAGGCGAAGTGACCGGCTACCTGGGGCCGAACGGCTCAGGCAAATCCACGACCATGAAGATGATTACCGGACTGATTGAAATGTCCGCCGGGCACATTTTTTTTGAAGGCAAACCGATACAGGAGGACCTGATCGCGTACAAGCGGCGCATGGGCTACGTCCCCGAGGAGCCGTATCTTTACACCCATCTCTCGGGGACGGAATACCTGACCATGGTGGCGCAGCTTCGCGACCTGCCGGCAAAGCAAGCGGCGCAGCGCATCGACTCAATGCTGCGTCTCTTCTCGCTTCACGGGGATCGCCACGCCTCTATCTCCGGGTACTCGAAAGGGATGCGGCAAAAGATTCTGCTGATTGCGGCGCTCATGCACAATCCGCAATTGATCCTGCTGGACGAGCCATTTTCCGGACTCGACGTGGCTTCATCGCTGGTTCTCCGCAGCCTGATCCAGGAACTGGCCTCTCGTGGCAAGGTGGTTCTCTTCAGCTCGCATGAACTCGACACCGTGGAGCGCATCTGCTCCCGTGTCGTGATTCTGCACCACGGAAAGCTCGTAGCGGACGACTCAATCCAACGGCTGCGCTCACTGATGGAGCTGCCTACGCTCGAAAAAATCTTCTCACAACTCGCGGTCGAACAGGACACCGAATCGATGGCGCGGCAGATTGCGGATCTGATTTATGGATGAGTTCATTCACAAGCTGATCGAGCGCCTGCCGCTGGACTATCGCGTTTTGTATCGGCAGTTTCTTCTGCGCGTCATCGACCTTGAAGCGCTCTCCATCCAGGCGGATGTTGTGGGATTCCTCGGTCAGTTCGCCGGCGTGCTCTTCATGCTCAGCTTGGTTCATTCCCTCGTTACCTACGTCGGATACATCATCCAAACGACGCCCCTGGACCGGTTGCAATTCTGCCTGCACATGGAGCACTACTTCATTGCAACCACCATGTTGGTGATTGGGTTGATCACGGTGGTCAGCTGGGACTCCACTTTCCCGGATCGACGCGATGTGATGGTGCTCTCGCCGCTGCCCATCGCTCCTCGCACAATCCTCTTCGCCAAAGTGTCTGCTTCGGCGGCTGTGCTGGGCCTTGCCATCGTTACGTTGAATGTGGCTTCGGGCATCGTACTGCCATTGCTTCTTGGGGCTCAGCCGGGACCGGCCTGGGGCCTCTTTCAATCGTTCCCCGCCTGGTGGTTCAGCTTGATCGCGGCCAGCGCTTTTTTGTATTGCTCTGTCCTCACCATTCAGGGATTCACTGCGCTCCTGCTGCCGCGGCGCATTTTCCTCCGCCTTTCGGCGGTTTTGCAGCTCGCTGCCTTCGCGCTTTTCCTCGGCGTTTACTTCATCCAGCCCTCGCTTACGGATCCCGGCGCGATGGCAGATCCTCAGAACCACTGGATCCTAGCCACCTCGCCGAGTTACTGGTTCTTCGCGCTCTTCAACCAGCTCAATGGCTCGCTAGCACCGCAATTCCGCTGGCTCGCGTTCCGCGCATGGATCGGATTGGCAGTGGCTGTCTGCGGAGCAGCGTGTTCGTTGATCCTTTGCTACCTCCACACAATGAAGAGAACGGTCGAGGACCCGGACCTGGTGCCCGGAGCAGGCGGATTTCGGTGGATGCCCTCTTTCGGAAATTCGCTCCAAACCGCGATCGCACTCTTCAGCATCCGGTCTGTTACGCGCAGCCGGCAGCATCGGGTAGCCTTTGCATTTTATCTCGCATTTGTATTCGGCATTGCGCTCTCCATGCTGCGCGGCGAAGTGGCGGCCAAGGAACCGCCTCCAGTCTCGATGGAACTCCTCGTTCCCACATTCCTGATGATGTTTTTCGCCGTCGCCGGACTGCGCAACGTATTCTCGCTGCCCATTTCATTGACCGCCAATTGGGTATTGCGCACCACCCAGCTTCGTCCGTCGGAAAAATACGTGGCTGCAACCAGGCGAACGTTGCTTCTGCTCGCCGTCGTACCGGTCTGGATCTTGTCAGCTGCGCTCTCGGTTTCTTTTCGGCCTTTCAATCAAGTCGTGGAGCATCTCGTAGTCCTTGCGCTGCTCGCCTGCATCCTAGTCGAATTCGGTCTGATTGGCTTCTATAAGGTCCCGTTCACCTGCTCCTATTTACCGGGAAAAGCCAATGTTCAACTCACTTTCTGGGCTTTCGTGATCGTGTTGCTCACGGTCATCCTACCCTGCCTTCAGCTTGAATTGCGGGCGCTCCACGACTCATCCAAATTCATCTTCATGCTTTGCCTTCTCGGAGCCGTGTTTTGGACAATCTGGACAATCAATTCTCATCGCGCACACTCCGCAGTCATTTACTTCGAGGAGATTCCAGACGTAGTGATAACAACCCTCGGGCTCAGCACCTGACAGCTTCGTAGAGCCGAGATTCAAAGCGACCGTACGAAAAATCCACACAGGAGGCCGATCCGATGCTTGAAGTGCAGCACCTTTACCGAAGTTACCGCAGCATTCCCGCGATCGAGGATGTGAACTTCAAAGTGGCCGCTGGCGAGATTGTCGGCTTTCTCGGTCCAAACGGCGCCGGGAAATCCACCACCGTCAAAATCATTACCGGCATGTTGCGGCCCAACGACGGGCGCGTGCTCTTTGAAGGGCAGGACATTGCGAAAGACATGGTCTCGTTCCGCGCGGCGCTCGGCTACGTCCCCGAAGAAGCGCACCTCTACACTTACTTATCCGGATTGGAATACCTGCAATTGGTGGGCCGTCTCCGTGGACTCAAGGAGGCGCTTATCGAGGCCAAGGCCACCCGGCTGCTCAAGCTGCTAAGTCTCGAGTCATGGCAATACTCACCCATCTCCACTTACTCGAAAGGCATGCGCCAGCGCGTCCTCATCGCCGCGTCTTTACTGCACGACCCCAAACTGCTCATCTTCGATGAACCTTTGTCCGGCCTGGATGTTGTCTCCGGACGCTTATTCAAAGACCTGCTCGAATTGCTCGCAGCGGAAGGCAAGGCCGTCATTTACATATCGCATGTGCTGGAAGTGGTGGAGCAGGTCTGCAACCGGGTCATCGTGATAGCCAAGGGCAGGATTCTAGCCGACGCTCACCCCAGCGATCTGACCAAGCTGATGAGCCTTCCGAACCTGGAAAGCGTCTTCTCCCAACTCGTCCAGCAGCAGGATACGCGCAGCCTGGCGCAACAGATGGTGGAGGTGATGCAAATTGGCAATGTCTGACCTATTTCAACGCGTCGTCACAATGTCCGACGCGGAGCCGCTCTCATTGCGCACACAGGCTGGTCTTGGACCTGTGCGGCAGCCTGATCGGAGCCAGTTTTCGCTCCTGGTGCGTCATTTTCTCGAGCGTTTTTTCAATCATGAGACGGCTTCGCCGGACGGCGACGCCAAAGCTCGCTTGACGCTGATCGCTCTGGCCACTGGCTTGCCCGGCTTTGTAGTTGCGTTGTATCTATGGCCCATCTACCATCCGTTTTTGGCAACGAAGCCCGGTCGGGCCATGGATTGGCCGAGTCCGCCGCCCTATTGGGTGCAGGTGAATCATCACTTCTTCTTTGTGATTTATTCATTCGTCGCAATGGGCATCGTCACAGTGTTCGAGTGGGACATGTTCTTTCCCGATCTGCTCGATGTGTTTGTTTTGTCTACGTTGCCTATTCAGAATCGAAGGCTCTTCATGGCCCGCGTTGCCGCTATTTCGATCTTCATCCTAGGCTTCCTGTTCGATGCGAATATTCTCGCACCTCTGATTCTTCCCGCATCCATCGATCCCCCGAACCTCGCACGCATGCTGGCCGGCCATCTGCTTGCGGTTGCGGGCAGCGGTTTATTTGCCGCTGCGTTCATCCTGGCTCTACAGGGCATATTCCTTTCTGTTCTAGGCGAGGGCCTGTTTCGCAGGATCTCTCTTTTACTTCAGGGGCTCTTGATCTCCAGTTTGTTGATGGTGCTGTTCCTCTTCCCCGTTTTCTCGGGAGCGGTTTCTGTGTTCCTCAAAACCGAAAGCCCGTATGCGCTCTACTGTCCACCGTTCTGGTTTCTTGGTGTCTACCAGCGATTGATGGAAGGTCCCTCAGTGTTGTCCATCTTTACCAGGCTCGCGCAAATCGGATACACAGCGCTGATCATTACAGTTGTGATGGGAATGCTCTCTTATCCGCTTGCCTATCTGCGCAGGGTTCGACAACTAATAGTGGGCCCTGGTACTCACGACACGCGCAGCTGGGCCGCCCTTCCGGTGCACAGCCTTCTGCATGTCACATTCCTCAAGATTCCCGTCAGCCGCGCTGTCTTCCACTTCATCAGCCAAACCTTGCTCCGGGTTCCGCGATACCGCATCTACCTTGTCATGTACGGGGGAGTTGGCCTCTCCGTGTTGATTGCCTCCGTTCTTCGCCTTATCGTTGCCCACGGCCAGGTCCACGTCGAAGTCTCTCCTGACGGCATCCGCGCGGCCATCGCCATCGTTGCGTTCTGGACCATCGCAGGGCTGCGCATGGCCTTCGTCTCGCCTGGCAATCGTCAGGGAAGCTGGGCTTTCCGCATCGTCCACGGCCGGCCCCCGGAACTAGAAACTGCCATGCACCAATTAAGGGCAGCAAAGCTCTGGGTTCTGCTCTGGGCAGCGATTACCACCTTCGGCACGCTCCTCGCATTGCGCCCCTTTACCCCTTCGGAACTACTCACATGGCCAGCCACCGCAAGTCTTTTCCTGATCGCCGCGGGCATGTGCCTGTTCATCACCGACCTGCTTTTCCTTTACGTCAGAACGGTGGCGTTCACCGGGGATCCGGCCCGGGAACAGCCCAACCTCGCATTAACGCTGCTCAAATCCTTCACCTTCCTACCCATCATCGTATGGATCCCGGTGGCCTCCGAACCTTGGTTGGAAACGGGTAACCTGCACCTTGTCTTGGGTGCCGCAATCATTGCGTTCGCCCACTTAGGCCTTGAATTACTCCATCGCCGCATTATCCAGGAACACTGCGGCATGCCTGGCCTGGAAGACGACGAAGAGGATTTCCCGATGAAGCTCGGACTGCGTTACTGAGGAATCTTCAGGGCGGAAATGCGTAAAATCTGATAATCTGATTTTATGAGTGAGAAGGCCATTACCGTAACAGAAGCCGCCCGCAATTTCGCCGACTGTGTCAACCGCGCCCATTATCAGGGTGTGACCTTTATCCTGCACAAGAATGGCGTGCCTGTCGCTCGGATTGTGCCAGAAAAGAGGAAGCCAACCAAAGGAAAAGACATTGCTGCAGCGCTGCGAGTAGGGCTGAAAGACTTCCATCTCACCGAGGAAGAGGCCACAGCTTTTCTCCGCGACATCGAAGAATCTCGCAAGAACTTGCTGCCACAGGTGGATAAGTGGGAATTCTGATCGATTCCGATGTGATCATTCGAGCGGAACGAGGCCTCTTTGATCTGGATCGCTGGTTGGATTCGCAACCCGCGGAAGAATTCAAGCTGGCGGCAATCACTATAGCCGAACTATGGCATGGCGCAGAGCGAGCAACAGGGCAACACCGAGTGAGGCGGGAGGCTTTTCTTCAGCGCATGTTTGCGATATTCGTCTGTGTTCCATACGACGACGAGGCCAGTTTTGCGCACGCCCGGCTTTGGGCCACGCTTGAGGCAAGTGGCCAGATGATAGACCCCCACGATCTGATTCTCGCAGCTACCGCGACTCGAACAGGGAATGCTGTCGCGACGTTCAACACGCGCCACTTCTCTGTCGTGGAAGGTCTTAGGGTGATTGAGCCGTCCAATGCCCTTTAGTCGACTGAATCGGCAAAGCTGCGTTCGCCGCGTCCTTCCCGATATACTCGGCCTTTTGGGGTCCAGTCGCGACGAACAGCGGCGAGCCCATGGAGATTCCTGTCTTGTCTTTCACCCGTCGTGGCTTTTTGAAGTCGCTCTCTCGCACCGCGCTTGTTCTTTCTCTCGAAGATGTTCTGCGGCTAGCCCGGCCCGCGTTTGGCCAACAAACCGCTCAACCGCAGAAACCCTCCGGCAATTCCCGCCAAGCCTACGAAGCGCCAGCCCGTCCCGCCCCCAAGGGTATGCCATCGCCCGTGACGGGCACGCCGCTTGGCGTTCAATTCACGGATGTAGCCAAGCAGGCCGGCTTAAACGTAAAGACAATCTTTGGCGGCGAACATCGCAACAAATATCTCCTTGAAACCACCGGATGCGGCGCCGCCTTTTTTGACTACGACCACGACGACTGGGTAGACATTTTCCTCGTCAACGGCTGGCGCTTCGAAGGCTTTCCCAAGGGCCAGGAGCCGGTCTGCCATCTCTTTAAGAACAACCGCGACGGCACCTTCACCGACGTCACCTTCAAAGCCGGTCTGGCCCGCTCCGGATGGGGACAGGCCTGCTGCGTTGGCGACTACAATAACGACGGCTGGAACGACCTCTTCGTCACCTATTACGGTCAGAACTCCCTTTTCCGCAACAACGGCAACGGCACCTTTACCGACGTGACCAAAGAGGCGGGCTTGCTGCAATCCCGCCTCCGCTGGAACTCGGGCTGCACCTTTCTCGATTACAACAAAGATGGCCATCTCGACCTCTTTGTCGGCAATTACATCGATTTCGACGTGAAGACCGCTCCGCTGCCTGAAGACGCCAACTGTACCTATAAAGGGATCCAGGTAGCTTGCGGACCGCCTGGCCTCGAAGGTGGCAAAAACCTCCTCTATCGCAATAACGGCGACGGCACTTTCACAGATGTGAGCGACAAGGCTGGTATGAACGGCACTCTTGGCACCTACGCGCTGAGCGCGGCAGCCGCGGATCTCGACAACACTGGATGGCCCAACATATATGTGGCCAATGACTCCACCTCGGCCACCTACTACGTGAATCAGAAAGACGGCGCCTTCAAAGACGAGGCCATTGAAGCTGGGGTGGCGTATTCGCCCGACGGCAAACCCCAGGCTGGGATGGGCGTCTCCATCGGCGACTACAACCGCGATGGTCTGTTTGACATCGTCAAGACCAACTTCGCCGGCGACACCGACTCCCTCTATATGAATCTCGGCGACGGCTCCTTCGACGATCGGACTTACCAGGCGGGTCTCGGCATCAACACCCGCCTGCTCGGCTGGGGTATCAGCTTTATCGATATCGATAACGACGGCTGGCTAGACATCCTGATCGCGAATGGCCATGTCTATCCCGAGGTGGACGGGACCCAGGTTGATGCAGCCTATGCCGAACGGAAATATCTCTATCGCAACCTGCGCAACGGGCAGTTCGAAGACGTCAGTCTGGTGGGAGGCAGCGGCATTACCGCGGCAGTTCCGGCGCGCGGCTTTGCCGTTGGCGACTACGACAACGACGGCAGATTGGATGCGGTTGTCAATTGCGTGAATGCCGGGCCACAGCTCCTGCATTGCGACTCCACCCTGAATCGCGGTTGGATCAAGATTCGCACCGTCGGCACCAAGTCCAATCGCTCAGGCATCGGCGCTCGGATCAAGGTAACCGCTCAGACCGGCACACCTCTGCTCAATGCCAAACCGGGTGCCCCTCTTGTCCAGATCGAGGAGGTTCGTTCCTGCAACGGCTACTACTCAGCCAGCGACCTTCGCATCCACTTCGGGCTCGGTGATGCCCCAAAAGCCGACCTCGTTGAAATTCACTGGCCCTCTGGCGTAGCGGATACATGGAAGGATCTGCAGGCAAACAGGCTCTACGTGCTTGAAGAGGGCGGCAAGACTCTCAAGACCGAGGACTTTGTTTCATCGAAAAAGAGATCCTGACGGCCTTCGTACGCCTGAGGTTCTCCTGTCACCGCAAGGCCAAAAGCACTGTCGTCTTCCATCCTGAAAGCCGCGCGCGGCGGATGCGCACCTGATTCAGCACCCCGGTTCACACCAGCGGTTCTACAAATGTCATGCCCAAGACCAGTTAAAGATGGAGGGGCAATCCGGCGGAGGAGGACGGCTGGCCCGGTCCGAAAGCGAGGCGGCAGCCCCGTTTGGGTCATCTTGAGTCTTAAGGCGGCAGCCTCATTTCAGGGAAGCGCTTTTGGGCTCACCTCATCTAAATCAACCATTTGATTGATCCACAGCTCCGCCGGAATACCCAGGCGAATCCGCTGTACAGGCTTACCGGTTCCACGGAGCCGACGATTATGGGCACTCTGGCAAGCGTGGAAATGTATTATCATTATCCCTACATTTGACTGCCCCAAGACAGGCGATAATACGGTATCAACGCTCCAAATACTGAGAACTTCAATTGGAGAACGAGTCGGCATCGCTCGCCAGCTCCCTGAGTAAATCGCTTTATACAGGGAGTTTAATCCCAAACAAGACGCCAGTCAGCGGCCTGTGGAAATACCGCCACGGAAAATGTAAATGTTTCCAGGTATTGACATATCGTATTTACGCTCAAACCCGTCATTTTTTTGCATTTACCCCGTTGACAGCCTTGTCACATCTTGATATGGTTTCGATTGCTTCGGAGTACGCCATTTTAGCTTCCTCAGAATTTAGGTGGGGAGCGGATACTCCGGGAATTTAGCGACCCTGCCATTGCGACGGGGGAGCCTTCAAATGCCGACTGGCGGGAACCAACCTGCCGGGCATGTGGATAGACCACAAGTTCACACAAAAAAACAGAGGCATCTTCAGGAGACCGCATGAACAAGAGTTTTAGAATTTCCCTCGCCTTGGCAATCCTTGCCTGCGCGAGCTTCCTGCTCACATTGCCAGCCAGCGCGCAATCGGTCTACGGATCGATTTACGGCACCGTGACAGATAAGACCGGGGCAGCCGTCGCGGGCGCCACGGTCACGGTAAAAGACGAGGCCAAAGGCACCGTCGTTACCGTCACCTCCAACGGATCGGGCGACTACAGCGTCCCCCACCTTATCCCCGACGTTTACGACCTCAAAGTCACCGCCAAGGGATTCAAATCATTCGAGACCAAAGGTGTTGGCGTCGAAGCCGATGCTGCACCCCGCGTCGACCCTACCCTCGATGTGGGCGGCAGCTCTGAAACCGTCGAAGTCAACGCCGATGCGCAACCTCAGTTGAAGACCGAAAACAGCGACGTCTCAACAATCTTCGACCAACAGCAGGTTGCCTCGCTGCCAGTTGGCGATCAGAACTTCACCAACCTTCAGCTCTTGCTTCCAGGAGCGCAGCTTCTTGGCTGGTCGCACGCCGCCGATGAAAATCCCCAAGGCTCCAAGCAGATTCAGGTGGACGGCCAGGCATTTGGCGGAACCGCCTTCGAACTGGATGGAACCGATAACCAGGACCCGATCCTCGGGATTATCGTCATTAATCCTTCGATGGACGCGGTGACCGAGACCAAGATCACCACGCAGAACTTCGACGCCGAGTTGGGCAAGGCAGTCTCCGCGGTCGTTACCGCCCAAACACGCTCCGGCACCAACCAGTTCCATGGCAGCGCCTACGACTTCCGCACCGGCAATGCCAACGTTGCCCGCGATCCATATTCGCAGGCTCCAGGCACGATTCCCGCTGGATTGAAGAACCGTTTCGGCGGATCGATTGGCGGTCCGGCCATCAAGAACAGGCTCTTCTTCTTCGGCAACTACGAAGCCCAACGCCAGAAGGTCGGCACCTCAGCCACCGACACATTGCCCACTGCCAACCTTGCTAACTCCTGCCTGGGGCCAAACCCAGGCTCAGGCTCAGGCGGTATCGCAGGCTGCGACTTCAGCGAGTATTTGACACAGTTCGGCCTCGCTGGCACGCTCTACCCGACAACTGCTGCAGAAGCTTCCGCAGCCGGCGTTCCCCTCGCGACCGGGACACAGACACAGATGCCGTATCCGCACAACGTCATTCCCGCCTCGCTCCTCTCACCGCAGTCGCTGGCTCTCCTTAAAATGCTCCAGCCCTTTACCGCGGGGATCGCCCCTGGATCCGGCGTGGGCGACGACAACGGTCTGGACAAGAACTTCAATGAGCCTGGTACAGGTTTGTTCAACAGCAACCAGTGGACAGAACGTGCTGACTACACCATCAACGAGAAAATGCACGCTTTCGAGCGCTTTTCGCGGTTCTGGGACACCTTGTCAGGCACGGTGATGTTTGGGGCAGCGGGTGGTCCCGGATTCGGCATCAACAACTACGGCGGCAACTCGAACGGTGCCAACGACAGTCTGGCTTCCGGCATGGACATCGCCCTCAGCCCCAAGCTGCTCACCGACTTCCGTCTCGGCTACTACCGTTACAACGTCATCGATACAAAGCATGACCAAGGCACCGAGTTCGCCACGACTCTCGGCATTCCGGGCATCAACATTGGTGGCAACATCACGTCCGGTTCGCCGGGCTTCAACATCACCAATCTGCCTGGCGGCGGCGGCGGTACCAACGGCACAGTCTACGGAGACGGCCTGGGTGTCAACCGTTGCAACTGCCCCCTCACCGAGCGTGAAGACCAGTTCCAGATCGTCAACAACTGGACCCGGATCATCGGCAACCATTCCGTCAAAGTTGGTGCCGACCTTCGCTACGGCCGCAACCTGCGGGTGCCCTCCGACAACGATCGCGCCGGCCTGCTCAACTTTGGCACCGGTCCCGATTCCTGGCCCGGCATACCCAACGATTCAAAGGGGAATGCGCAAGCGCAGGGCGGCCTCGGATTTGCCAGCTTCCTTCTCGGCGACGTGACCAGCTTCAACCGTTATGTTTCCACATCCACAAACGCCAAGGAATTCCAGAAGCGCACCTTCTTCTACGCGCAGGATACCTGGCGCGTAACCCGCGACCTGACCCTGAACCTCGGCGTTCGCTGGGATCTCTATTTCCCGGAATCGGTCAATGGTCCAGGCAACGGAGCTTTGCTGAACATTACAGACGGCTATCTCCACGTCGCCGGCATCGGTGGAATTCCTTCGAACCTGGGTTGGAGCGTCGACAAGGCCAAGCTACTTGCGCCTCGTATCGGCGTCACCTATCAACTCGATCCCAAGACCGTCATCCGTTCCGGTTACGGGCGCAGCTTTGATACAGGTGTGTTCGGCTCCATCTTTGGTCATACTGTCACACAAAACATCCCGGTTCTGGCGAACCAGTCGTTGAACTCACCCTCAAACACGGGCTACGCCTTTGATTTGGCCACGGGACCCACCCCCTACACTCCGATCCCCGTCCCATCCAACGGTCTGCTGCCCAACCCTGGATCGCAGGTTAACTCCAGCTCGCGTCCCAACCCGCTCCATATGACGACGATCGATGCCTGGAACCTCAGCATTCAACGCGCGCTGACTCCGACTCTTTCGTTGACGGCGGCCTATGTCGGCAACAAGGGAACACATACCCTGGGTGACGGCGACAGCAACGGCACCAACCCCAACGAAGGTGCGATCTTCCTGCCCGGTGCGAACAGCGTCAATGGACAGACCCTGCACTACGATCCTTCCGTCTCCGCCAACACGATTGCGGCCGACGGCGGGGCAAACGGCTATCTCCTCCAGCGCTACTATGCAGCCAAGCTACCGGCCTGCTCCGATCCCAACTACACCACTCCCAACGAACCCTTCATCACTCCGGGCATGTGCGGCTGGGGTCAGGGAATCTCCTACAGAGGTGACGACCAGAACACCGAATTCGACGCCATGCAGGTCACACTCGCTCAAACTATGAAGAACGGTCTTTCCATCACGGGTAACTATGAGTGGGCTGCCGCCTTCGATGAACAATCGGGTTACTACACCTGGAGCCACGCCATCACCCACATGCGTGACAGCAACGTGCGCAACCAGCAAATGACCGTATACGGCAGCTACGATCTGCCTTTTGGCAAGGGCAAGCAGTACATGGCCGGTGCTAACCACGCAACCGATCTGATTGTCGGCGGCTGGCAGCTCAGCGACGTAACGCAATGGTCGGGCGGCCTGCCGTTCAACCTCGGCTACAACGAGTGCGGTAAAAACGTTCAGACCGGTCCATGCGATCCGAGCGCCACCAAGCGAATGGCAACCCATCTCACTTCATTCGTCGCGGGCAGCGGCGGTACCGGATCACGCACGTTCTATCCGGCGCATTCGCTTGGTGACGGCACCTTCGTCAACCCCGGTTTGGATAACTTCGGTAACGTCGGCATCAACAGCTACCGTGGCCCCACATTCTTCTCAACCGACCTCGGACTCACCAAGGCATTCACTGTTTGGGAGAACGTGGCCGTCAAATTCCGCATGGACGCGTTCAACGCCTTCAACCACATCACTGCGGGTAACCCCGGCGGCAACATCGAGTCGATCGGTACCATCAATGGTGAGGGAGGCGGCTGCGGAGCGGGTAACGACTGCGGACCTCGTCAACTTGAATTCTCTCTCCACGTTCAGTTCTAACTTCGCGGAGGAGCCGCAATTGACAAATGGAGGGGGGCTTCGGCTCCCCTCTTCCTTTTTGACCCTAAGCGGGAAAGCTTCAGCAACAAAGCCGTCCACGAATTAAACTCGTAAGCAGGTTTCTTCCATGCAGCGCACTTTCATTGCCGCAGTCTTATTCGCATTCATCTCTCTCGCCGCGCCCGCCCAAACAGCCCAAAACCCAGCCCAATCCGCTCCCGACACGCCAGAACCCACCCCTACGCCTTTCGAACAGGCACAGACCCTTGCGGGAAAAGGGCGGCTCGACAAGGCATTGGCTATCCTCGACCAATTGGCCGCCCAGCCACCGGAGCCTGCCGGCGCAGAACGCTTGCGCGGAATGATCCTCTATCAGAGGGAACAGTTCGACGAAGCGGCCAAGGCATTCTCTAAAGCCAGCGAGCAGGATCCCAACGACCGCGAATCCGTCGAAATGCATGGCGTGATTCTTTACCGCCAGGGCCACCAGGCCGATGCAATTCCCTTTCTTGAGAAAGCGCACACGGCGGTTGTGCGCGCCAACATCGATCCTGAATATGTGCTTGGACTTTGTTATGCGGACGTCGGGCGCTACGACGATGCGCGCCACGTTTTTGCCACACAATACGGATTCTCTCCTGACTCCGCCGAGGCATATCTGCTGGCAGCGCGCCTCTTTCTCCGTCGCGAATTCGCTCCGCAAGCCGCTATTCAAGCGCACAAAGCACTTGAAATAAATCCGAACTTGCCTCTAGCCCATCAACTCCTGGGAGAAGTGGCTCTATCCAAGGCGGACCTGCCAGGCGCCATCAGCGAATTCGAGGCAGAAAGAAAGATCAATCCCCTGAACGGGATTCTCTATGATCGTCTCGGCGACGCTTACCTGCGCAACGGAAAATACGAGGATGCCCAGCAAGCTCTCAATCGCGCTGTCCTGCTTGAGCCGAGCGCCACAGCGCCCTATATCCTGCTCGGGGAAACGTTTCTCAAGTTGAACGAACCGATTCAGGCCCTGCATTACCTTGACCATGCGGCCAAAATGGACCCATCGAATTACTTGACCCACAACCTGCTCGGCCAGGCCTACAAAGCGACCGGTCAGGTTGCGGAGGCGAATCGCGAATTTCAGATGGTTGTTGACCTGCAGAACAACACCAAGCCACAGCCTGCGGGAAAATAACCCATGCACTTCGATTGCCGCAGCTGTATCTTGTTTTGCATTCTGGCAGCCTGTCAGGCTCTCGTTGTCGCACAGTCGCCAGCCCCGCAAGAGCCAGACACGCTCAACCGCGCGGATGCCGCTTTCCACGCCGGCTACGCAGCCATGCAGACGGGAAATCTGGAGCAGGCGAGAGTTCAGTTCGCCCTCGCAGCGAGCCTCGCGCCCCAGATACCTGAGGGTCATGAAGCGCTTGGCGAAGTTTTGATGGAATTGGACAAGCCCACCGACGCCATTCCCGAACTAGAAGCCGCGCTGCAACTCAGACCCGGCGACCAGGGGATGGAAGCCAACCTTGGGCTCGCCTATGCAAAGGCCGGTCAGCCCGAAAAGGCCATCCCGCAGTTCAGCGCCGCATTTCTGGCATCGCAGCAACCGGGCGCACAGCCGGTCGACGCAGATTTCTGCCAGGCGTATGCCCGTGCTCTGGCTGCAACGGGCAAACAAGACGATGCCATCCGGATGTTTCAAGCCGCCGTTGACCGCGGCGTCGCTACAGCGAGCATCTTCGACGCCATCGGCTCACTCTTTGCACAGTCAGGCAACTGGAGCGAAGCGCGACCCCAGTTCGAACACGCCATCTCCATCGACAATACCTACGTTCCAGCCCGCATCCATCTCGGCATCGTGCAGCGGCAACAGCATGACCTTAACGCGGCGCTCGTTTCTCTTCAGGCGGCAATCACTCTCGACCCGGGCAACGCCCTTGCGCAGTCAGAATACGGTCGAACCCTCGAAGCCGCAGGCAAAGATGAAGCGGCCACGCCGTATCTGGAACAGGCCATCAAGCTCAATCCGGATCTCCCCGGTGTTCAAAACGAGCTGGCCATGGCACTCCAACGTCTCGGGCGTCAACAGGATGCGATTCCATGGTTCCAGGAAGCCATAAAGCGTGAACCCAGGAATGGGAGCGCCCTGACCAACCTCGGCCTCGCCCTCACACTGACAGGCAAGGCAAAAGAGGGACTGGTCTGTTTTCAACGGGCGCGCGACATTGGCCCACCCGATGCAACCTTGCTGAAGGACCAGGGTGTGGCTCATGTACAGCTTTCGGCGTTCGACGAGGCCATCGCCGATTTTCAAGCCGCTCTCCTCCTTGATTCCAACGATCCGCAACTCCACTATGACCTCGGCATGGCGTACAAATTCAAAGACCGCGTCGACGACGCCATTACAGAGCTTACCCGCGCCGGCCAAATGGACCCCGCCCTTCAGGACCCGCCCTACACCCTCGGCATTCTCTACATGCAAATCGGCAAACTCGATGAGGCGGTTGTCGAACTCAAGAAGGCAGTAGCCCTTCGTCCGGAGAATGGCGATGCCTGGGCTATCCTCGGCAGCACGCTCAAGCAGGACTCACGTCTGGATGAAGCTCGCGACGCCCTCGAAAAGGCGATTCCGCTTCTTCCAGGCCAGCCCGGCCCACGCGTCACGCTGGCCGGAGTCTTAGCGGAACAGGCTGGCACTGCCATTGCAGCCGGGGACGCCGCTGAAGCTGCCGGCGATCACGCGAAGGCCGAACAGTTGCATGCCCAGGTGATTTCGCTCCGCGCCCAGGCGGCCGAGTATCGTCGCCTGGGAGCCGACCTGGCCCGCAGCGCAGTTAGCCGTCAAAAAGCCAACTTCGCGATGAACGCCGGCAACCAACTCATGCTCAAAGGGGAGATAGCCGACGCCGTCGCACGCTACCAGGAAGCCATCGCCGCCGACCCAACCTTCGCCGACCCGCACAGCCAGCTTGCCATGGCTTTTGAACGCCAGGGACGCGCTGCCGATGCCGCCTCTGAGCGCGACAAGGCGGCAAGCCTTGCCAATTCAAAATAGAACCAAGCTTTGCGCAAGCTAAAAGGCGTCAGGTCTCACCCCTGCGCTTACGGCAGCGTCTGACGTGTACCGGTGCGCCAACTTGCATACGCCGCATCCAGTACATGCTGGTTGTGCAAGCCGTCTGCGCCTGTCGCCCGGAATTCGCCGCGCCCCTCCACCCAATCGGCAAACGAATCCAGCATGAGCGTATAGGCATTGGCATTGGAGACGGTTACTCGCTCTTGAGCCTCCCCTGATCGCCAAAGCACCACGTCCGCAGGCGTGTCCACGGTCAATCCGTATTCGCTGGAAATGGTACCCGTTTCGCCAGTCACTTCAATCACCGTGCGATAAGCCCCCCGTGTACTGACAGTCACCGAGCCCATCGCGCCGCCGGCAAAATCCAAACCAATTGCCGCATAAGCCTCCAGCGGAGCCGACTTCTCGTCCGCGCGCGCCAATGTATTCACCGCGGCCACGCGGCTTTTCAACACGAAGCGAAGCCCATCGATGCAGTGGATGCCCACATCGCCAATCGGTCCCCCGCAGGCCAGGGCCGGATCGTAAATCCACGCGCGCGGGCTGGTATCGGCCGCGTAGCAGAATTGCGCGTGTGCCAGCAACGGCCGCCCAATACGCCCCGCGGCAATCCAGTCCCGGATCACCTCCAGGGTGGCGTCATAGCGCATGTTCTGCGCCACACCCAGGCGCTGTCCGGAGGCCTCGGCAGCAGCCAGCATCCGATCCACTTCTTCGGCATTCATCCCCAGCGGCTTTTCGCACAAGACAGGCTTCCCGTGCGCCAGCGCCATCAAAACATGAGGCAGGTGCAGTGCATCGGGCGAAGTAACGAAGACCGCATCCACCAGCGGCGATGCGCACATCGCCTCCGCGGACTCAAAGACGTGTTCGATGGAATAAGCACGAGCATTCGCCTTAGCCTTCTCGAAATCGCGCCGCCACAACCCTGCTAGCGCCGATGCACGTGCTCCTCGAAAAGAAGGAACCAACCGCTTCTCACAATGATGCCCAAAACCCAAAAGACCGTAACGAATCATGATCCATCTCCACTAGAGCGGTTCTCCAATTCAAGTGGAGTTAGTAGAGCCCTGCGAGGTGACTTTTTCTTGAGGAAAAAGCCACTTGATGTCAGTGGTTTCCCTCTACACCAATTGGAGAACCGCTATAACGAGCTTACCCCGCCGCAGTGGCTCGCCTCACATTCAAATCGCGCGCTCTTCGGCTAGCTTCCATGCGCCTTCCCCGAATGCGCGCAATTCTTGAGACACATAGGATGGAATATTGGTCTGCTACAAATCCGTTGCGGTTGGGATCAATTCGGGCCGAAACCCACCCCAAGACCTCGTAAGAGGCTCCAGGGAGCCAATCCCTTGGCGCTGGTGCGCAGTCCCGGCCCTGATGATGAAGACATGGCGGCATAGCCGCACGTGCAACTAGCCCATTTGCAGTACCGGAGCTTCGCGTTCAGCGGCCTCCTGTTCTTCAGGTGTTTCCGCAGCCGAAGCTTCCTCAGCAACGGCCTCCACCGCTTCATGCGCTTGCGCTGCTGGGGCTTCTTCAGCAACGGCCTCGACTTCCTCATGCGCGTCCGCTTCCGCAGCAGGAGCTTCCTCGGCAACAGCCTCGACTCCTTCATGTTCGTGCGC
>JBELAI010000056.1:0-28240 GCA_049508975.1 Occallatibacter sp.
TAGCCCATGAAATGTGGCCCGCGCTCACACGATTGATGGCATGGTTTGCGAGCCGGCGGAGCGCACGCGGGCTGGTGCTGGCTCGTGAGTGGGAGGTGTGGGACAATCCGCTGCGGTACCAGGTTTGCGAGGGCGCCGGGCTGAACGCATTCGTCTATAAAGCACTGCGCGATGCGGCGTGGCTTGGCGGCCAGATTGGGATGTCAAGTGCCAGTCGGGGATTTGCATCCGACGCTGACCGACTGCGAACGAACTTCAACTCTCTGCTCTGGAAGGATGACGAGGGCAGCTACTGCGGCGGATTATTTGGGCTTGGGTCGAAGACCAGCGATCGGCTGGACGGAAAGATGTTTACCGGGCCATTCGTGGACGGGCGTTATCAACCGACTGCGCAGGCCGCGCTATTCGCGCTGTACGCAGCGATTGTTCCGGATGAACGTGTTGCGGCTGTGCGCCACTGGCTGCTTGACCACCTGGACGAGGTCAAGGGGCCGATGTCGCATTACTATCTCTTCCATGCACTCTACGCGATGGGAGAGCCGCAGCAGGACCTACTGGTGCTGGAGCGGATGAGGACTGGGTGGAAGCCGCAGGTTGAGTCGCCGTGGCAGACGACCTGGGAAGACTTGCCTGACAAAGGCGGGTCAAAGGCGCATATGTACGGCATGGTCCCGGGCTACTTCCTGACGGCCCATGTGCTGGGCGCGCGGCGGGCGGGACGTTTCACAGACCGTTCCATCCTCATCGAGCCACGCTGCGGAGAACTTGCATGGGCGCAGGGAGTCGCTGTGACAGAGTTCGGCCCGGTGGAGATGAGCTGGTCAAAGCCGGTTGGCGGCGAGTTAAAGATTCAATGCTCCGTTCCTGCAAATACGACAGCAAATCTTAGGCTCTACAGGCAAGGCTCGGGAGACAGGATTTTGGTTGATGGCCAGGCGAGTAGGGCAGCGTCGAGGGGGAATTTCCTGGAAACTGCGCTTGGACCGGGAAAGCACGAGGTCCAGTATCCGGCTTGACGTTCGCGAATGATAACCCGCCTTATTCGGTTCATCAAGAAGTGTTAGGCTGATTCCACACGATCAGCCCGTTGGCCACTTGGTTCAAGTTTTGCCCGCATTTTGCCCGCAAATAGTGCCCAGTGGGCCGTTTCTGCCGGTTGTGCCGGCTCATAAGTACTGTGCCGTCTATATTTTGCGGTTCGAGTCATTCCATGGCATGGAAGAGGTCATCGGTTCGATCCCGATCAGGTCCACCAATTAAATCAATAACTTAAAATCGATTTTATGGGGGCCGCGCGCCCCGCGTGGGAACACAAAGGAACAAGAGACTACACAGCCTTTGCGAGTGTTCTTGATGCCCTATACTCAAGCAGCACCATCTCTTCTCCGACACGCCGTTGCGCTACATCTGGAAGATCGCGCCGGAAATCCAGGTACGTGATCAGTTCCGGAACGGTCCGTAGCTGCATGGCCACGTTGAGAAGATCGTTGATCGTCAGACGGCCTGTGATGTCAACGCCGTCGCCGTGGCCCGCCTTTCTGAGCCGATCGGGATATCGCCGTGGAGATGTTTCCAAACGGGCTGCGTCTGGCGCTGCGTGAGCGCGTGAAATACGGTAATGGAACCAGCAACCGCAAAGCAGACAGGAGCAACGAATTCTGGATTGACGCGAGTCAGCTCAAGGATCAACGCAATCGCGGTCAGCGGCATTTTCATTGAAGATGCAAGGAACGCGGCGCCTCCAAGGATTGCAAAAGCTGCCGACGGCGCAGTGGGCCAAACATGGTTCCAGAACCCGAAGAGCAGACCGCCGAGCGTGACGCCGAGGGAAAGCCCAGGGGTGAGCAAGCCGCCTTCCGCGCCTGCGCGCAAAGTGCCAATTACGACGGCCGCCTTGAGTACGAACAACGCTGCGGCAAGACCTAATCCAAGATTGCTGTCAAAGCCGGTTTGAACGATCCCCCTGCCATTGCCGAGCAGATACGGGAACGGAATTGCCAGAAACCCTATCGCGATGAATACCGGTAAGCACCACAAGGGTAAACGCCAGTCCCGCGGTGCATGCGCACGGGCCCATCCAGACGCACGTACAAACCAGTACGCGCAGAGGCCGAATAGCGGCCCTGCCACAATCGACCACCCAATGAGCGATGAAGAGACGGACACTGCGGGCAATGTATATAGCGGTGCATCGCCCAAGCCGATCCGGGCCATCACAGCGGCGATGACCGAGGTGATTAATGCCGGAATCAATGCCGGCAGAGCGAAGGTCCCAAGAAGCACTTCAAGTGTGAACAGCGTTCCTCCCAGAGGAACGTTATAAACAGCCGCGAGACCCGCGCCGGCACCGCAGGCCACCAGGATGCGGCGGTCTTCCGTGGTGAGGCGCGCACGGTTAGATATCCAGCCGGCAAGCACCGCTCCTAGTTCGCGCGGCGCAACTTCGCGGCCAAGAGGAGAGCCAAGGGCCACCGTAACAATTTGCAGCATCACATTCACAACCGTCGTCACAAACGGCATGGCCGGACCATTCTCTTTGGTTGCTTTCGCTATGGAGACTAGGGGTTTGCCGAACCGATAAATTGCCCACCAGCCAAAGCCGGCCACAGCGCCGCACACCGCTAGCACAGCAACGCGGCGCACCGGAGAAGACGCGGTGACTCCCTCGAGAAAGCTCTCTCTGCTGACGATCTCATGCAGACTATAGCCATATGCGATGTGCTGCACGAGCCGAAGCAACAGCCCGAGCATCATGCCGGCGAGGCCCGAGGCAAAGCCAGTGGCAACGGTGACAGATGCCAACTTGGTCCAGCGCGGATTGAAAGAGGCTCCGACGAGTGATTCCATGGATTCCAGTCAAACCACCGATGTTGATTTAAATGCGGCAAAGGCGCTCTCAGAATTAAGCGGAAAAGAAATTCGGGGTTCCGTGATGAGTCGCAAGTATGTGGTCTGTCGTTGTGGCGGGCATCATCTCGAGCCTCCGATCGACGTTGAAAGTCCGACTGCCTCTGCGCGAGAGGGCGGGACAATAGACCAGAGTGCGCTGATCCGCGCGGCCAGGATTCCGACTGCAATCCCGACTGCGGTATCGAGCAGGCGGAGAATCGGCTGCAACCACACGGGGCCTGGGCTGATTTTTGCGACAACAAATACAACCGTGGTTGTGATTGCCGTGGTGACGGTGTGTTCAGATCGGCCGGTAAGAGTGAGGAGGATGGTGCCAATCAGGATCAGAACGGCCATGCCGAATATGCTCAGCGGAAAGAAGGGGAAATAGAGGAGGCAGAGCACAAAGCTTAATAAGGTGGCGAGCAGGCGGGATATGGCAGCGCGGCTACTCTCATTAAGACGCTGGCGAAACACAAAGATGGTCGCGATGACAGACCACATACCGCCCAGCAGGCTGTTGTCGCGAGAAACGAAGAACGCTTGCACCAGAATTCTGGTGATGAGCCAATAGCTCAACAGGCAGGCGGCTGCCAGCGTGGCGGCAAAGCCAATCGATTGCCCGACACGCGAAAGAGAGGTTTCAGCCACGGGTTGTCGCGCTTGTCGAACGTCCATATACATTTCCTCACAAGACCGCCGATGCGCGCAGATCATGAAGCTTTCGAAAATGTTGTGAGGCCTCACGCAATTCAACAACTGCGAGAGTTCCGAAAAGCGGAGGCCTCGTTATTTACCTAAGCAACCAGGATGTTTCGGCGGACCATCAGGCGACGGTTTCTTCCACAGCCAATTCCACGGCGTACTCAGGTTTGTAGATTTGGTCGCGAATAAAGGCGACGTAGTCTTTCGGCTTGTTGACACGCGCGAGACCGGAATCGAAGACTAACTTCGCCACGCGCGCGGCAGTCTGGATCTCAGTTTCGAGAATTCCGGACTGGAGCGGATAGATCAGACCCTGGTTGAGCAAATTCGCCGGTACCTGGTCAGCAACAGCGCGCGCCGCCTCAATGAACATCTCGTCTGTGACCCGCGATGCCTGCGTCGCGAATATGGCCATGCCGATCGCCGGGAAGATATAGAAGTTGTTGGCCTGGCCGGGAAGAAACGTCTTCTCATTGAATTGAACCGGCGGGAACTGAACACCGGCAGCATAGATCGCCTTGCCCTTCGACCACGTATAGGCCTGCTCCGCAGTGCATTCGGCGTGCTCCGTCGGGTTTGAGAGCGCAAGAATCACCGGACGCCCGTTGATTCTCGAAAGCGTCTCAATAACCTTTTGGTTGAATGCACCGCCGATCGTGCTTACGCCGATGATCGTCGTCGGACGGATGCTTTCGATTGCCGCCACAAAATCGCGAGTCGGCTCATGCTTGTGCGCGTAGACCTTTTGAAAATCGAAGAGATCTTTTCGCGTCGACTCGAGGAGGCCATTGATGTCGAACATATTGATGCGCGACTGGGCCTGTTCGAGTGTCAATCCCTCCTCGACCATCGTCGAGCAGAGCAGATTGGAGAGTCCGATACCGGCGGAACCCGCACCGAGGAACAGGTACTTTTCGTCACTCAGCTTTGTGCCTTTGATCTTTGCAGCGTTGATCATGCCGGCAAGGACGATGCCCGCCGTTCCCTGCACATCGTCGTTGTAGACGCAATACTTGTCGCGATAGCGCTCGAGCAGATGCACGGCGTCCGACCCCGTCCAGTCTTCGAAGTGGATGCAGCACTTGGGAAAGACGTCCTGAACCGCTTCAACAAACTCGTCGACAAACGAATAGAGTTCCTCGGTCGACGGACGTGATTGGCGCAGGCCAAGATAGAGTGGATCGTGCAGGTACTGCTCGTTGTTGGTCCCGGCATCCAGATACATGGGCAGCAGGTATTGCGGTGGCACGCCGGCGCACGCAGTGTAAAGCTGCAGTTTACCGATGGGAATCCCCATGTCGTTGGCGCCAATATCGCCAAGCCCCAGAATGCGGCCGCCGTCCGTGACGCAGATAAAGCGCACATCTTTCTGCGGCCAGTTCTTGAGAATCTCCTTGACCTTGCCGCGACGGCTGATCGAGAGATACACGCCCCGTGGCTGCCGGTAAATATGTCCGAACTTCAGGCAGGCCTCGGCGATGGTCGGATCGTACACGATGGGCAGGAATCGCGCCGGGTCTGACATGACGGTGCGGTAGAAGAGAGTCTCGTTGTGATCGAGCAGATTGATCAGGTAGATATAACGCTCCAGATCGGTGTTCTTGGTCGAGAGTTGCAGCATGACGCGCTGCTGTTGGAGGTCTTCTGTCTCGGTCACATCGGGTACGAGCCCAACCAAACCGTAGACCTGCTTCTCTTCTTCAGTGAACGCCGTGGACTTGTTCAGCGATGAGTCCTGCAGCAATTCGATTCCATACTTTTGCACTTTTGGCATAGTTCTTCTCCTGTTCACGAGGCTGTACAGCCCGCGTGTGCGAGGTAGGGGGTGATGAACTTTCAGTCTGCTTTTGCGACGTACGGGTGAACCATCTTTGCCGGGTCTACGACGCGATCGAATTCCTCTTCGGTGACAAATCCGAGCTTCAACGCACCCTCTTTCAGAGTGAGATCGTGGTCCAGCGCGTAATGGGCAATCTGCGATGCTTTGTCGTATCCGATTACCGGCGCCAGCGCTGTCACAAGCATCAGAGAACGGCCGACATATCCCTCGATTTTCTTGAGATTCGGCTGCGTCCCCTCGACGAGGAACTTGCGGAAGTTCGTACATCCGTCACTCAGGATAGTGATGGAGTGGGTGATGTTGAAAATGATCAGCGGCTTATAAACGTTCATTTCAAGGTAGCCGCCTGCGCCACCGAATCCAACGGCCACGTCGTTTGCCATCACTTGCACGGCGATCATGGTCAACGCTTCTGCCTGTGTCGGATTCACCTTTCCCGGCATGATCGATGAGCCAGGCTCATTTGCGGGGATCACAAGTTCCGCAAAGCCCGCTCTCGGCCCGCACGACATCAGGCGAATGTCGTTGCCGATTTTGTAGAGAGAAACTGCCAGCGTGCGCAGCGAACCGGAAAGCTGCACAAGCCCATCGTGAGCACCTTGCACTGTGAACTTGTTCGGCGCGCTTGTGAACGGAAGGCCTGTCAATTTCGCGATCTCCGCGGCGGCTGCCTCGCCAAAGCCTGGAGCCGCGTTGATGCCTGTTCCTACGGCGGTGCCTCCCAGCGCTAGACGATACACGCCCTTCAACGCGTCCTCAATACGTTCGAGATCTTCGTCGAGCATACCCACGTAACCAGACCATTCCTGTCCGAGCGTAATTGGCGTCGCATCCTGCATATGAGTGCGCCCAATCTTGACAATTCCCTTCCACTCCTCAGCCTTCGCCGCAATCGCTTCGCGCAATCCCTTCACAGCGGGAATGAGTCTTTCTTTTACATTGGTGGCTGCCGCGATGTTCATTGCCGTTGGGAAAGAATCGTTTGACGACTGTGACATATTGACGTGGTCATTGGGATGAACTGGAGACTTGCTTCCAAGTTCGGTTCCCTCAAGCTGACAGCAACGGTTGGAGATTACCTCGTTCACATTCATGTTGAACTGTGTGCCGCTTCCGGTCATCCACACATGCAGCGGAAACATACCGTAATGGTCGCCTTGCAGGATCTCGTCGCAGGTCTTCGCGATGAGGTTGTGGCGCCTCACATCTAGTCGGCCGCCGGCATAGTTGGCGTTCGCTGCAGCTTTCTTCAAAGTGGCGTATGCTGCAATCATCTCTCGGGGGATCAAGTCCTGCCCAATACTGAAGTGTTCTAGTGACCGTTGGGTTTGCGCTCCCCAAAGCTTTCCGTCCGGCACATCTACTTCGCCGAGACTGTCGAACTCTTTTCTAATGGTGGGGTTGTCCAGCTTCGCGCCATTTGCGCTCATAGCTCTTCTCCTCCTTCGCTGCGCGTCACGTTCTCGCGGTTGATCAAGCTCTCGATTTAACGGTAGATCGTTGGACCGATCTACTAGCTACTAAGAGACCCTCTGTATTCCCGCAGTCCTGCAACTCTCACTAACCGCATTCTGCTGAGAGTTCCTGTCCTTAACGCAACTCCTTCGCCGCAATCTAGTGAAGCAGTAGATATGGCTGCATGGTGTTGAGACAATCGTCGTGTCTTGCAATGGGCAGTCAAGGGATGAGACATAACCTTCTCTTTGGAGGACACAAACCTTGCGAATGTCCATGCGAAACCGAGGCCTTCAGGATCCCGTTTCGATTTGCACGTGTCCCATCCTCAACGACGTGATCGAATCTTATCGACTGTTATAAAAGAAATCCATAATAGATTTGTTTATTTAAGAGCTCCCAATTGTGATTCTCACCGGAATCGGGCATTGCCCGATGGAGATCTTTGGATAGGCTTTCGCCGTAACTGACCTGGGCGCCGCGATGCACGCCGCGCTCATCGTCATCGGCGACAAACTAGGACTCTACAAGGCTATGGGCTTTGCGGAGGCGCTGTCCGATGATGGTAGTCTTACCGGACGCGGACACCCGTGGGTGCGCGGCCTGATTTGCGGCGCCATGACGCCCCTGGGAGGCATTGGTCACACGCTGCCATTCCTTATAAAGGACTTTAAGCTCGCCTTAGGAATTGCAATTGTCATCGTCCTTCGCGAACTCGGCGTCATTACCTGGGTCCGTCGAAGGTTTATGGATATGATGTCGGGCGTAGAGGCACCGCAGAAGAGATAGGAAGTGAACGATGCACTACGGATACCGGAAAGGCGGAAGGGTTTTAGGATAATGGGACGAACAATACTTGTTCACAATTGTCTCGGCAGTGATTTGTCTTCTGCCTCGGGCCACCGGGGCTTGGGCACAGACGGGATAAAAGCGAGATCAGCCCCAAATCCCGAGTGCAGAATTCTTGTTGTATCCGCGTAGCGTGAACGATCAGCCACGCTACTTCAAGTTCCTCAGCGAGTCAACCACACATATCGAGGGAGAGCCATGAAAACCTTAATGTTAGGTCTGTTTCTATCAACACCGATTGCGCCATCGTCCTACGCACAGCAATCGCCAGCGCCACCAACAGAATCGATTACAACTGCCGCAGTCATACACCCGAACAACAAGAAGTCATCAACCTCTCGAGCACGAAATGGGATTGGATGGCAGACAAGAAGGTCGATTCCTTAGAGACACTCTTTGATGAAAAAGCCATGTTCACTCACATGGGAGGAACCTGGTGGCATCTGGTACAAAACAGCTGAAGTTTACGCAGTCGACGCTCGCATATTCGGTAACACAGCCATCCTGCTAGAGGACATTGATCTGCAGGCAGTAGTCGGTGAGCACGAAGTCACCAATCCTTTTATGGTGACTGAGGTTTATATCAAGGAGAACGGTAAGTGGAGGCTCGCCCAACTCACGTTCTCGCATCTGCTTAGGCCGGTCAAAATGAATAGCAATAAGAACTAGCCACAGACCTCGACGGGGGGTTCAGGATGATGGAAACGAATAGATGCCTTGTTGATGATCGCCTTCGCGGCGATTTGTCTTCTGACTGGGGTGGCCGGGGCGCAGCAACGGCCGGCGAAAGGCCTGGGACTACCAGCGGAGAAGAAGATTCTGATCGTTTATCTGTCCCGAACCAACAACACCAAAGCCATCGCGGAAATCATTCATCAAAAAGCCCGGAATCTCTATCGACCCTATTTCCCATTGGTATTCCGAGGACACAATACCGCGGATAAGCTCCTTCAGCTCGCATACTGAATAGGTTCTGAGATTCGAGACAAAGACCAACCCAAAAAGTTGAGTAAAGGCAAGATCGGCAGCCCATACGTAGGCGCGACCTGAAGCAAGGACATGTGCCTGCCCCTTAGCGTGAGCAGAAGAACGAACAAGGGAATGAGCAACGTGGAGAGGATGGCGGATAGAGTCCGCGATGAAGCCTGCGAAGATGCAGATCGTTCGCTGATCTTGAAATTCGTTGTGGAGAATTTCCCGTGCGATTTGAGGCAGAAAATGGTGGAAAGATGCGATCATGGTGCGGCGTTTGAATCCGGCCACGAGAGTTCGTGAACGGTTCAGACTTCAGTACCACGTACGTGTTGCGCAGAACGTGGCGCACAGCAGTGGGATCGGGATTGTCAAAGGTCTGCTCTATAACAACCAAGTACTTTCCGTTCATCGAGCGAGACGCACGAACATCATGCATGGCGAGGCGGAAGTATCGAAGTGACTGCGCCAAGCCACATGCAATCGCCGGACTGTTGCAGAACCGTTCGTTCACTTCTCTATTGGGCTGTTCCGATTTTGAGACAACCCTGGCGCAACATTGATCCTGGCCGTTCGACGTTTTGGCGGAGTAAAGATGGCCTTGACCGAAGACTACGATTGCCAGCCGCCGCCGAGAGCGCTATAGAGTTGCACAAGCGTGAGCGCTTCGCTCTGCTCGGCGCTCACAAGGTTCAGTTGCGCGGCGAACAGATTCGAATCTGTCGTAAGTACCTCGAGATAACCCGTTGAGCCACCCTGGTACCTAAGGCGCGCAAGACGCGTTGCGTCTTTTGCAGCCTCAACGAGCTTTTCCTGCTGTTCACGATATGTGCGCTGCTTGTTCAAAGCAATCAGGGCATTCGAAACATCGCGAAGTGCTCCATTGATGGTTTTTTGATAAGTGAGCACCATCTCTTTTTGAGTTTCTTCCGAGAGCTGAAGTTGCCCGCGAAGTTTTCCACCTTCGAATATGGGCTGAGTCAGCGTGCCGATGCCGTAGATGGTCTTTCCCGCGGGCGTGAAAATGCTCGCAAGACTGTCTCCACCCACGCCTCCTGAGCCGGTGATTGAGAGGTTCGGGAAGAACTGCGCGCGAGCGACGCCGATCTGCGCGTTTGCGGCGATAAGTGTCTCTTCTGCTTGTTGAATGTCTGGCCGTCGCTCAAGCAGTTGCGAGGGTATACCTGTAGGCAGGTCCTGGGGCGGAGGCGCGAGCGCATTGGGGTCACGATGGACGAATGGTCCGGGATTCTCGCCCAGCAGCACAGCGATGGCATTCTCCTGCTGTTGAATCTGCTCTTCGAGTTGCGGCACCTCGGAAGTTGCCGCGTACAGCAACTGTTCCGCCTGGCGTACGTCGGAAAGCGGCACGGAGCCGCCGCTCTCAAGGCTCTTCGTGAGATCAACTGAGTCCCGCCGGACTTTGATGGTTTCCTTTGTGATCTCGAGTTCAGTATCGAGCGCACGGATCTGCAGATATGCGGTCGCCACTTGCTCTACAAGCGTTAGACGAACCGCGCGCTGTGCCCAAGTTTGTGCCAACAGCTGAGCGCGGGCGGCCTCGGTCTGCTTACGATACAGTCCCCAGAAGTCGGGTGTCCATGCGGCCGAAAGATTGAACGATCCGTCCACCAGCGGACTTCCAATTTGAGTGCCCAGCGAAGATGGCAGGGTGGCTCCAATGCCTGTTCCGCCGACAGTAACCGTCGGAAACTGTTGTGAACGGGTGATCTTAACCTGCGCATGTTGTTCGAGAATGCGCTGCGCAGCTATGCGCACATCGTAGTTGTTGTCCAGTGCCTTACGGATCAGCGCCTGCAGTTCCGGCTCTTGATACACGGCTGCCCACTGCTCGTCGCCGAGAGATTTCGCGGCATCCCCTGAGACTGCGGAATCATCGGCTCCGCGAAAGTCGGGCGGCGCGGTGACATTGGGTCTCACGTATTTCGGACCGACATTGCACCCAGTCAGAAGGCCGATCGCACAGACGAGCAGGCCTATTCCAGAAAATGCACGGAAGCGAATCATACCTGGCCTCCTTCGATGCGGGCGTTGGCCGCAATGGGAATCGCTGGCTCTTTAACAGATGGGATCTGGGGGCCGCACATCGAGTCCATGGTGGTGCCCTTGCCACCTCTTGTCAGACGATGTGACAGATACTCGACTACGGAAAAAGTGACGGGAATAAAAATAAGGCCAAGGACGGTTGAGAGCGTCATGCCGCCAACGACAACCGTACCAAGGATGCGACGGGAGGCCGCGCCCGAGCCAGTCGCGGTCCAGAGTGGCAAACAACCGACGATAAAGGCTAGAGCAGTCATGACGATCGGCCGGAAGCGCAAATGGGCGGCGTTGAGAGCCGCATCGCAAATGCTTTGGCCACTTTCGAAATTCGATTTCGCAAACTCAACGATGAGGATAGCGTTTTTTGCCGAGAGTCCAATCAGCATGACCAGACCGATGGTTGCGAAGATGTCGTTCTCAAGCAGGCGGGCATGCAGTGCGATGTAAGCGCCCAGGATCGCTACTGGCGTGCTTAACAATACACTGAACGGCAGTGTCCAACTCTCATAGAGAGCAGAAAGGATGAGGAAGACGAACAGCAATGAGAGACCGAACACAGCCCAGGACGGCACACCCTTTTCAGCCTGCTGTTCCTGAAAAGACATACCTGAATAATCGAAGCCCGCGCCCGGCGGCATGGTCTGCTTGAAGACTTCTTCGAGTGCCTTTCGTACCTGGCCGGAACTGTACCCGGGCGCGCCGGTGATGTTGATCTGCGCCGCGTTGAATTCATTGAATCGATAGATGAATTCCGGGCCGGTGATCCGGGTCACTTTAACCAGCGACGCGAGCGGTACCTGGCTGCCGTTGGCGCTGCGAACATAGAACTGGTCGATGTTTGCAATGTTCGTGCGAGAAGTTCCCTCAGCCTCAACGTAGGTCTGCCATTGGCGGCCAAATCGATTGAAGTAATTGACCAGATAGCCGCCCATGAATGTCTGCATGGTGGTGTAGATGTTGGTTAGGTCGACCTGCTGTTGTAACGCTTTTTCTTTGTCTACGTCGACAAAGAGCTGAGGCACGGCAGGTTGGTACGAAGGGATGGCGGCAGCGATCTCAGGACGCTTGGAGAGCGCGCCAAGAAAGCCGAACACGTTCTTTGTCAGCGTTGTGGGATCGTCCAATCCAGAGCGATCTTCAAGGATCATGGTGACGCCACCAGATGTTCCAATTCCCGGGATGGAAGGCGGCGGAAAGGCAAATGCGATGCCGTCCGGATTGCCGGCGAGTTGTTTCTGGAGATTGCTCTGAATGTACTCGAGCTGTTGCTCTTTGCTCTTTCGCACAGCCCATGGTTTGAGGTTCACAAAGAAGAATCCTGCATTGGTGCTCTGCACCTGGGTGAGCAGCGAGAAGTCGTTGACGGCGATGACACCTTCTACACCGGGCGTCTTTAGCAGCGCATCGCTTATCTTTTGCTCAGCGGCATCCGTGCGTTGCGCTGAAGCTCCGTCAGGAAGCTGCAAGGCGAGGAACATGTAGCCTTGATCCTCAGTGGGGATGAACCCGCCCGGAAGAGTGCTTCCCAGATAAACTGCCGCGACAGCAATCAGGATAAGACCAAGCATGGCGAAGGACGATTTGTGAATAAGAACACGGGAGACGCCGACGAAGCCATCCGTGGTACGTCCAAAGAATTTGTTGAAAGAATCGGATGCCTTAGTGAGCAGCCCCTTCTTGCGGCCTTCCGGCCTGGGTTTCAAAAGAAGCGCGGCAAGGGCAGGCGACAGCGTTAACGCATTGAATGCCGATATCAGAACAGAGATCGCAATAGTGATGGCGAACTGCTGATACATGCGTCCGGTAATGCCGGGAATTGCCGCAGTCGGGATAAAGACGGCCGCCAGGATAAGCGCAATGGCGACCACGGGGGCGCCGACTTCCTCCATCGCTTTTTCGGTTGCGGACTTGGGGTCCATTCCTTCGTCGATATGGTGCTCGACCGCTTCAACAACGATGATGGCATCATCGACGACCAAGCCGATGGCAAGCACCAGGCCGAACAGCGAGAGGCTGTTGATGGAAAAGCCAAGTGCTGGAAAAATAATAAACGTGCCAATGAGCGACACTGGGACAGCCAACAGAGGAATGAGAGTGGCGCGCCAGCCCTGCAGGAAAATGAAGACGACCAGAACCACGAGGCCCAGGGCTTCAAACAGCGTAATCACGATCTCATGAATTCCAGCCGTGACTGCTTTGGTTGTGTCCAGCGGTACAGAGTAAGAGATGCTCTGCGGGAAGGTTGCGGAAAGCTCCTTCATGCGTTGATTGACCGCGGCCGCAGTTTGCACAGCATTGGACCCCGGGAGCTGGTAGATAGCCATCACGCCGGATGGGGCCTGATTATAACGGGCAGAGACTCCGTAGGCTTGATCCCCAAGCTCGATGCGGGCAACATCGCTGAGATGAAGAATGGAACCGTCAGGATTGGCGCGGAGAATAATGTTTCCGAACTCCTCAGGCGTTACGAGGCGTCCCTGGGTGCGAACTGTATACGTGAACTGCTGGCCTTGGGGGATAGGTTCGCCCCCGATCTGGCCGGCCGGGTTGACATTGTTCTGAGTCTGGATCGCGGAAATTACCTCAGTCGCGGTGACACCGAGCTTCGCAAGTTTGTCAGGTTGGACCCAGACGCGGAGCGCATACTGACCGCCGAAGACCTGTACGCGCGAAACACCCTTTACGCGAGCGAGCTGGTCTTGAAGGTTGATGATTGCGTAGTTTGTGAGGAAGTCCTGACTCAACTTGCCGCCTGGCGAGTTAATCGCGATCAGCATCAACGGCGAGGTCAGCGCCTTCTGAACAGTGAGACCGGCAGTTGTTACCTGCGCAGGTAATTGGGACTGGGCCTGGTCAACACGCAACTGCGCAAGAACCTGATCGATATTGGGATCGGTTTTGACATCGAAATCCACGAACAACTGGACAACGCCATTGTTGGCGCTGACTGAGTTCATGTAGATCATGTTGTCGACGCCATTCATTTGCTGCTCAATAGGCGTCGACACTGCCTGGGCCACAGTCTTGGCGTCTGCGCCGGGATAGGTGGCAGTCACGAGAATTTCAGTAGGAACAATATCCGGAAACTGGGAGGTCGGCAGCGTGAGCATCGACACGATGCCGATAACAACCGTGAGGATGGCAATAACAATCGCCACGATGGGGCGACGAATGAAGAATTTCGACATGAACTACCTCGCCGGCGACTGCGTAGCATTCGGGGTGACAGACGCGCGAAACTCCGTCGGCTGGGGACTGACAGGCGCGCCCTCGCGAAGCTTTTGGAGGTTGTCCGTAATTACGAGAGAGCCGCCGCGAAGGCCGCTTTCGACGATCCAGCTATCGCCGTATTGTGGGCCGAGCTTTATGTTATTGACGTGAGCCATGTTATTTTGGCCGACAGTGTAGACCTGCTGTTGGCCTTGAAGTTCGGTAACCGCTACTTGAGGGATTAAGACGGCATTGCGGCGAACTTCGGTTTCAGCTCTGACTCTGCCAAATTGGCCAGGGCGCAGGACGTTGCCTGGATTTGGGAACGACGCGGCAATGCGGATCGCGCCAGTTTGGCTGTTTAGCTGCCGATCTACGAAAACTACGTGGCCCTTCTCCGGGTAGACTTCACCATTCGATAGCGTCAGTGTGAGAGGAATCCTCGACGCTCCGTGAAGCAGGCCGGTACCGCCAGCACCGGCGCGCTTTGTTAGAGCGAGATACTCGCTATCGCTTACCGAGAAATAGACCTTGATAGGGTCGAGTTGCGACACGGAAGTCAATACAGACTGTGCGCTTACAAGGTTGCCGACCTGGATCGTTGCTTGACCGGCAACGCCGCCGATAAGCGATCGAACCTTCGTGAATCCGAGATTGAGGTTGGCCGCGGCCACCGCTGCCTCAGCCGATCTTACTGTCGCCTCTGCCTGAGCCTTTTGCTGGGTATCGTTATCGAGCTGGCTTCTGGCTATGGCACGCTCCGCGGCCAACGGCGTGTCGCGATTTACGTTGATCTCTGCAAGCGCCAGTTGCGCTTGTGCTTGTCCCAGGGATCCCTGGGCTTGTTCGAGCGCCGCTTCAAACGGACGAGCATCGATCTCGAATAAGATCTGTCCCTTCTCGACCTGCGATCCTTCGCGGTAGTTTTGACTAATCAAGTAGCCATTCGCCTGAGGCTGGATCTGCGCGTTGACATATCCGTCGAGCGTTCCCACCCACTCGCCTGTCAATGGCACATCACTCTGTTCGGCCTTTACGACAGTCACTTTCATCGCAGGTGGGGCCGCAGAAGATGAGGCCCTTACATTCTTGCCGCACCCTGAGAACAGACTACCGCTCAGGATTAATCCAGCCGCTAGCGCAGCGAGCACTGCAATGCTGACAGCGTTCGTCCCGGCCTTCCGGCTAGGTTGCACATTCATACTCGTTCTCCAATCAAGCGTGGAATGGTCTCAGCGATAGATCGTTCGCGCCGCGAAAACAAATACGCGTGTGCAGCTTTGATGTGCCAATAGCAAACGCGGATTCAGAAAGGCAGCTCTTTCCGAATTCTGTTGACGGGCAGAGCCTTATCAAGCGAGTTTTCCTGATTGCCGTGAAGCTGACAGACCTTTACATGTTCATGGAATTGTTGGGGTATTGAGATATAGCGGTCGATCGAAGGTCTCCGCTTGGTGCGGCTTCCCGTCCAACGCGGTGAACCGTGTCCCGGTACCCGGCCTAGGGCAGGCTTGGATGAAACCAGTGTCCTGTACCACTCCACTTACCTGTTATGCAACTCGCCCCGCGGGTCTTATGAAGTAAGCATCTCCAGCCTATCAACGGCATCTCCGCTGAGTTGTATAGAAGAGATCATCGGACTGAATTCTATTTCAGGCGAAGAATCTGAACGGCGCAAGCAGCATTGTTCAATGCCGCAATCGAACGCCAACGATCTACTTCGAATCCTGTTCCTTGGGGGATAACGACACGCACGGGGGCAGACCACTCGGGCGACGATCGCCGGCCTTTTGCAGAACCGTTCGCGCTTGCCGCGCTCCCAGGTGCTGTGGGACTTGGCGACGATCTAGATGCAACATCGATCTTTGACCCTGGCGCGCTAACGAGGACTGATCTAGGAGTTGAGATGAATTCCACCCACCAACTCCGATGGTTGTTCTTCCCTCTTAGTACTCGAATTGCGTCGATTCGCTGGAAGGTCCTGATTTGCCCCACAGAGCTGTTTCAGCCTGGGGCGTGCCCTTGCCCCACAATGCTGTTTTACCCCAGAGTGCGGTGAAGGCATCGGGGTCGCTCTTGCCCCAGAGTGCGGTTGAGCCCCACAGCGCGCTTTCCCCGGATTCCGACTCGATGAAAGCGTTGCTGCCGTAAACGCTCGACGCTGACCAGGGGCCGGTCTTTCCCCAGAGCGCGGTTTGGTCAGTGACAGCGGTGACATCTCCGGTGTTTGCGTCGTAGCTGGCAATGGGCGACATCGCAATGCCGGCGGGCACTGATCCGCCATTGGCCAGGGCTGCATTCACAGTCTTCAGTATGTCAAGATAGCCCGCGCCGATGGTGAACACATCGTAGTTTGCGTTGTAGACGATTCCGTCTGCCGTCACGCTGCTTGTTTGCGGAAAATAACTGCGATCGCCATTCACCATCACCAGCGCCTTCACTTCGTCGGGAGTCAAATTCGGCACGCCCTGAAGCAGGTCTGCGATAGCTCCGCTGGTCACACCGGTTGCCATGCTGGTCCCGCTGAGAGGAAAGTAGTTGCTCGAAGGCTGCTGGCTGCCATTGGTCTGGTAGAAGGAGTAGAGCGTGTAGAACGACGGGTTGTCGACCGCCAACGGGTCGCCTTCAAATTGTAGGCTCGAGACGAGATTACCTGGCGCAACGATGTCCGGCTTGATGACGTCATCGATGAAGGACGGTCCCTTGGAACTGTAGCTCGCAATCCGGTCGTCCTTGATTGAGGGCGTCTCCATGGTGCGCATCGCTCCAACCGTGAGCGTATAAGGATCGTTGCCCGGCGAATTAATGGTACCGTATCCTTCCGGGTTGAGACTGAGGTCTCGCCCGTCGTTGCCGGCAGCCACTACAACAACGATGCCCGCCTTCCAGGCCTGTTCGACCGCCTGGCAAAGAGGGTCGAGTTTATAGCTCTCAAAAATCGGACGGCCCAACGAAAGATTGATGACGCGAATGTTAAACGTATTTTTCAAAGAGATGGCTTGCTGAATTGCGGCGATTACCGAGGAGTCTGTTCCTTCGCCATTCTCGTCAAGCACCCGCAGGTTGATAAGATTGGCATTCGGAGCGGTCCCGTAGAAGGTCCGGAAGTCGATTGACCCAGTAGAGAGTATGCCGTTTCCAGCTATAAGGCCGGCGACATGCGTGCCATGCCCGTAATGGTCGAGGGCATCGCTCTGGCCGGGGACGAAGTTCTGGCTGTAAACGATGCGGCCGTTCATCCACGGGGCTGCTTCATTGGGAAGCGAAAGAAGCTGCAGAACCAACGGCTGTCCTGGCGGAAGAAGAGACCGTGCGTTGATGCCCAGATCCGGAACCGGCGTGATGCCGCTGTCAATAAGGGCAACGCCAATGTTGGTGCCGACGTAGCCGCTCTGCCACACGGCCGGAGCGTTGATTGGTTCAGTTGTATATTCTGCGGCGGTGATGCTTACTTGCTGCCGAGCGCCGACCGTGCGATCCAGCGAGATATAGGTGACGTTGGGGTCTGCCGCAATTTGATTCAGCCCGTCCAGAGGGACGTTAGCGACCAGTGCGTTGATTGTGCCAAGCGTTGTCTTCACCAGTCCGCCCAGCAATGAAATCAGGAGTGTCTCAAGCGACGACGGAGCCTGCTTGTACTGAATGATCACCGGCACGGTTGAGGAAGTTGAAGCTGCCGCATCGGGTGAGATCTTGCTGCTAGTGGCAGAAGATGCGGCAAATACCGTGGTAGCGGTTGTGGCAAGCAGTGCCAGTGCGATCGGCAAACGGAGGTGAGACATGGGCTCTCCAAACTCGACAGAGATGTCTTGCACGCTTTGAGCTGATCTTGCTAGCTGCAGTCCGCCTTTCAAAGCTGACATCCGCTTTGGAGGTACGCTGCAATTTGGACTTTAGCGGGATGGCGATCTATGCACCATGGCCCTGAAGTTGCAAGCCATCACACGAGGGTTGGAGCTGGTTCTACGTAAGTGGTAACTCTAATAATGCCCAACAGTAACCTCTAAGTAACCCGAGCTAATCCCCTTCGAAAGAATGGCTTAGCTCGATGCGCACAGGGCGGGCACATCCAGTTCCATGTTTGAGCGATCCCGGTAGCTCATCAGAACGTCCGGCGGCGCGGGCAGCGCGTTGACCAGTGCGCGTGTAGTCGCGTGGTGTCCAAGGCCGATTTGATTTACCGGAAGGTTCTCGACGATAACACCGCCATCGAGTACCGCAATCCGGTCGCAAAGCTGCAGTACGGAAACCAGGTCATGCGAAATGTAGAGCAGCGACGTGCCGTGTTGGCGGTTCAGCTTCCGCAAAAGATCGACCACCTGCGCCTGTGTCACAGGATCCAATGCGCTGGTGGGCTCGTCCGCAATGATGAGCGCAGGCCGATGCAGCAGCGCCATAGCGATCAACACGCGTTGCGCCTGCCCAACGCTGATCTGCGACGGCCGTCTGCGGAGGAATTCCGGATTGGAGGGTAGTTGCACCTCAGCAAGCAATGTTCCGAGTCGTTGCCGAAGAGCGGCGCGGCCGCTGGATTCGTGCGCTCTCCATGCCTCAATGAAGTGCGCCTCCAGGCTGATCGCCGCATTCAGCGCGGTCATCGGGCTCTGCGGGATGAGTGCCACCTGGCATCCACGCACCTTGCGAAGATCGCGCTCAGAGAGCGTAAGAAGATTGTTGCCTTCCAACAAGGCCTGACCGGTTACGCGTCCGCCGCGCCACGGTAGCAGGCCGAGCAGCGACTGGACCAAAGTACTTTTGCCTCCGCCGCTCGTGCCCACAAGGCCAAGTATCTCGCCACGCTGAATCTCGAATCGGATACCGCGCAAAACAGGCTTTTCCGCATACCAGGCTTGCAATTCCACTCGTAGAAGAATGCTGTCGCTCATCGTGCCTCCTCAAGCCGGAGGTTCTCGACATTCCATACCAGTCCAGGCTCAAGAACTGCCGGTTGCACGCCGCGAAGTTTCGGGGAGACAGCATACAGGGCGTTCGGATAGACCAGATAAATGAATGGCTGCTGATCGGCAACAATCTGCTGAACGCGGTCTACCGCCTGCTTCCGCTCCGCATCTTTCAGGCTGCTGGCCTGGAGGTTCATCGCGTGGTCAATCTCCGCTTCCCAGGCCGTCGCGGGAGTTTTCTCCGAGGGATTCCATTGATGATTTGGCGAGGAACTCAGCCAGACATTCATCATCGCGTTCGGATCAGGATCGACATTCTCCAGGCCCAGCAGGCAGGCTTCGTAGTCCTGCGTGTGCATGAGCCGTTCGATGAGCGCGGGGAAATCAAGCGCCACCACCGTCACCTGGATGCCAATGGCTTTGAGGTCCTCCTGGATGATCGTCGCCATCTTGAACCGAGCGGCATTGCCCTCGTTTGTGAGTATGGAGAACTTCACCGGGTGTCCTGCCGCATCCTGAAGCAGAGATCCGTTCCAGCGGAATCCGGCCCTTGCCAGCTCCGACTTCGCCGCGGACAAATCTTCGTGCGGCACCGCAATTGTGCGGTTGTACCAGGCGCTGTTCGCCGGCGAAATGAAGCTGTACGCGGGAGTCGCATGACCTTCATACGCAACGCGCGCCAGGTCGGCGCGATGAATTGCTTGAGAGATCGCAACGCGGAAAGGCTGGCTTTGGAACCAGGATTTCTCCGAGGCAGGCAATGGAGAGCCTGGGGCCTGGTTGAACCACATCTGCTCGGTGTTGAGCGAGGGGCCGAGATCGCGCACGGCGTTGGGAGTCTTCTGCTTCAGAAGCCCGAAGTAGTCCGGCGGAAGGCTGTCAATCACGTCGTATTCACCGCGCTCGAAGAGCCGGATCTCCTGTTCGTGATTGTCCAGGATATCGAGCCGAATTCCGGTAGAGTACGGAAGTCCGGCTCCGTTGCCGTCTCGTTCCCAATAGTGCGGATTTCGACGCAGGCGAACAAACTGCGAGCGCCGATAGTCCGCAACAAAGAATGGCCCGGATGTGATGCGGCCCTCGCTTGCGTGTTCCGCAGGCTCGATTGCGATCTCGTCGAATACCTTGCCAACGCCAATCACACGCTTGGGAAGATGAACAACAACAGTGCGCTCGTCCGGAGTCTCCACCGTGACTCCGCTAGCGGCAAGAAACTCCTCGGCAACCGGCGCACTGGTGGCCGGCAACAGGACGCGCCGTATCGACCATGCAGCATCTTTGGCCGTCAGCCTGCTGCCATCGGAAAACTCGAGGCCCGCGCGAAGCTTGAAGACCACCGTTCTGCCATCTGCGGAAAGACTCCAGTTCTCGGCAAGCTGCGGTTCCACCTCCTGCGTGAAGCGATTGAACCGAAGTAAAACGCCGGCCGTAAAATAGCGCACCAACTCCGATTCCTGGTCATCGACCTTCGCTGGATCAAAGGTCTTCGGGTCGTACCCGATCGTCCATGCCAGTTCTCCTGCGAGCCGCGGCCCAGCCTGGCCGACACACGCTGTCGCGAACGCAGCGGCGAGAATTCCAGTAACAAACGACACTGAAAAACAGGACAAACGCATGTTCAAACCTCTCGAGCAATTGCTTCCAATAAAAGCAGGATCAGAATCAGAAGACCGATGGGAAGATAGACCCACGCGGTGCGCATCAGCATAGCGGAGTTATTCAGTTCAAGCAGCATGCCTCCCCAGGAAGGGAGCGGTTCTCCAATCCCGAGTCCAAGCGCCCCAAGATTTGCTTCAGCCATGATGAAGGCAGGAATACAGATCAGGAACTGCGGCATCAAAATCGGCATGAGATTAGGCAGCACATGACGCGCAATCTGCGTCTCACGCAAGCCTCCAGCGCGTGCCTGGAGCATCCATTCCGCGTTCCGCAACTCCAGTGCGCCACGGTAGACAGCTCGGGCACATGCTGGCCATCCCAGCGCGGCAAGAACCAGGAACGTAACGGCCGCGGAGTGTGCCGGAGATGTTGTCAAAGGAAGAGCCGATCGAACCATCATCAACAGAAACAACCACGGGAGCGCCAGAAATACATCGCACACCAGTATGGCGAATCGCCCAAGCATCGCGGGACTAAATGCTGAGAGTGCGCCGACTCCGGCAGCGGCCAGGGTCGTCGCCGCCGACGCAAGAATCGCGCCGCCGAGGCTGAACAGGAGAGCAGCCGCCACGCGCACCATGCGGTCGCGGCCAAGCCCGTCGGTTCCCGCTGGATGTTGCGCCGATGCACCTGCGAGCGGCTGTTCGCGATCCTGATTCGAATAGCTCTTGCCAGGCATCGTCAAAATCGTTATAGCGATCAGCACCAGCCCACACAAGAGCCACAACGCTGCAGGCCTGGTTCGCAAGTGCGATCTCATGCTCCCTGCCACCCGCCCTCGCGATCCGCGAACATGCCAGCGAAGGTTACCGCAACCGCCATGATAATGGTCACTGCCAGCAATACTGGAAGGTCGCGATTCATCGCCGCACTCCACGCCAGTTGCCCTAGGCCAGGCACGCTGAATATTACTTCGACCGGCACCAGCGCGCTCAGAGCGGTAACCATTGAGAGAGTCGCAAGCGCGAGGAGCTGAGGTGCAACGCCGGGGAGAATATGCGCGTACACGAGGCGCGATGTTGTGAGGCCCTGGGCCCGGGCCTGCAACAGGTATGGATCGTGCCACGCTTTGCGAAGAGCTCTGTCAAGGAACTTGAAATCTCTGGCTGCAACCAGCAGCATCATCACCAGCAGCGGGCCCCCGCAGTCGCTTAGCATGCAGATGGTCGCCATGGCTGCTGTCGGCACGGCCAGCAAAATGGTGCTGGGCAATTGCCAAATCGGCGTGGATGTTCGCCGCGCACTCGACACCAGGGCCGCGCAGATAGATAGCGTCCACGCAAGCGCGATTGCCCGCAGCAGCAAACCCCCTGTGACCGCGAGACGAGGCGCAATCAGTTCGACAACCGGCGCTTCATATTGCCGCGAGACTCCAAGATCGCCGCGTGCCCATCCGCTCATCTCAGTCCAGAGCAATTGCTTCAGTGTTGCGCTCCTTGCAGCCTCTGCGGAAAGTTCAACACGCGCGGCATCTCCATAGCGCGAATCCATTTCGCGTGCGTCGCTCAGGTATCCGGGCGCAAAGCGTATCAGAATTGTTGAACCGGCAATCACCATCCCAACGACCGCCAGCGTGCGGGCAAAGCGTTTCAGCAAGCGCGCAAGAAATTTCATTGCGTCACCATGCTTGCAGCCATTTCAGCGGTCCCGGCATCTTTCTCGTCGATGCCGGAACCTGGCGCTCTTTTGAATGCCTGCGTGAATCGAGATTCGAGCGCCTCGAGAATCCCGAGATGCTCTTTCGAAAATGCCGCACCCGCCGCAGAGTAGAGAGTGATTACGCCAAACACAGAGCCATCCGCATCGAAGCATGGAACCGATAAAGCCGAACTCGTCGCTGTGAGAACGCCGCTGTCGGAGAGGTAGTTCGGCTCTACCGTCGGGTTTCCATTCACAATTGGCCGCACGTGTTCCGCTACCCACCCTGAAAGACCCTCGCCGAGCGGCATCCGGCTCTCTGAGAAAGCATTTGCCAGATCGCCGCCGATGAAGTGCGGCAAAAGGAAATCGCCTGACCTCAGATAAACCGCAAAGCCGTCATGCGGAACCAACGCTCGCAGCCCGCTCGACAAAATGGAATTCGTTTCGCGTGCGCTGGCAGCATGGTCAAGCTGGCTGCCCAACTCGAAGACGGCCGCATCATCGCCTGTTCGCCCTTGGTGTTCGGGCTCGAATCCTGCGCCGGGCGCTGCGCCGCGTTCGATTGTGAGGTCCGTCTTCAGCGGTTCAATTTGCCCAATCTGCTGCCGCGCACTCTCTTCCAACAAAAGGAAGTTTTTGTCCAGCAATTCCACAATCTGCGGATCAAACTGAATTCCGGCGCGGGCCTTCACAAACGCCATTGCCTCGTCGAGCGGCATGGCCTTGCGGTAGGGACGCTCCGAGGCCAGAGCATCAAAGCAATCCACTGCGGTAAGCAGTCGCGCTCCAATTGGGATCTCCTCACCTTTGAGCCCATCCGGGTAGCCACTCCCGTCCCAGGACTCGTGGTGCGATCGCACAATCGGAACTACCGGATATGGAAAGCGCACCCGCTCAAGGATGTCTGCGCCCACCCCGGGATGGATCTTCATCTTTTCGAACTCTTCGCGGGTCAGTTTGCCGGGCTTGTTGATGATGTATTCCGGCACGGCCAGTTTCCCGATGTCGTGAAGATACGACGCAATCAACAAAGCCTGCAGGATCGATTCATCCAGGCGCATCAACTTGCCCAGTTCGGCCACGTAGACTCTCACGCGCAGCAGGTGCTTGTGCGTATTCTGGTCCTTCGCTTCGATGGCCATGGCAAGTCCTTCGATTGTACGAAGGTGGAGCGCCTCGGTATCCTTGGCGTGCTGTTCCCGGTCACGCACAAAGGACATCTGCGACGAATAAGTGCGGTAGACGGTGTAGACCATGGGAATGAGCAGCAAAGAGTTCATCCATCCAAACGTCACACCGATCAGGTAGGCCGTCGCCGCCAGGATTGCTCCGACAAGGTAAAACGGTAAGAACCATAAGAAGTCCCGACGCCATAGCGCCAGTGGGGCGATGTTATGATCCCAAGCGATCACGAGCGCGACCGGGATGGTGTTGGAGAAGAAATAAATCGCCGCGGCTATTGCCAGCGCCGGAGCTACCGGGCAATGCAAGCGCAACAGTCCCTCGAAGCCATACCACGCGAGCACAGTGGCAGTTGTCACATTGGCCACGTTGAAAAGAATCTGGATGAGCGTGAACGGCCGCAGCACCCGGAATCGGCACTGCGCAATCACGCTGCAAGCTGCAAGGCAGACCGATTGTAGCGGCGAAAGTTGCAGGATCCCGAGCAGGATGAACGGAAAGTTCAAAGACATTGTGCCTTCGCTTTTGGGCAGTCCTACTTTCATCCCCGAACTGAGCAGGATGGCCGCGAGGTACACGAAAAATCTGAGCCAATGCTGAGCGGGGTATTCAAGAATCGAATACAGGCTGGAAAAGCCGCCAACCACTGCCAGGCTCACAAGGACCTTGATGCGAAGCGTCATGATACATTCTCAAGTTGTTCTCGATCGCGGGCACGTCCCCTTCAGACGCCCTCCTTACCTGCCCTAATCGGAACTTGGGAGTAGCCATTCGACGTACGTTCAGGCTTCACGTTAACTTCGTTTGGAGCAAAGCCAAATAAGACTTTGGTTGTAGTGGTGCCCCCCCGATGGTGATTCCTTTCGCGCCAGAATCGTAAAGGCCGCCAGAGGTTCGCTGCCTTTTTTGCCGCGAATCAGTTTTAAGGAGCATTTCTACGCTGGAGCAGATGGGGACGTGAGCCGCTCAATCCCTTGATCGGAGCCCCAAATTTGGTTTGAACCGGCAATTTAGTTAGGCAGACACCGTGACTCTAGAACTTCCATTTTCCGATTGCCTGGAAAAGAGTCCAGTAAATGTCACACCGTCAGAGCCGTCATCACCGTCGCGCAATGGTTCACTGCATCCACGTCCTTTACCCATGGACCCGCGCTGGTTTTCGCTCCGACCTCGATGCAGAAGATCGACAACCAAGCTATCAACAGAGAGCCTGCAGGATCTGTTGGAAGGAATCGAGATTTGTCCCTGCCAGCCGTGATTGGATTTCCAGGCTGGTGCGCTTCCAGACCGGCACGCTGGTCATGATCGAAGCCCTGCCTCGACGTGTAAGCCTAATCTGTCTAACACGACGATCTGATGGATCATTGGTAATTTTCACGAGGCCCCGGCGCTCCAGAATCTTGAATGCCGCTGTCAACGTCGTTCGGTCTGTGGCGAGTAAGGAAGCCAAATCAGCCAACCCCGAGTCTTCCTGTCGACTGATCAACATCAGTAAAATGAATTGGCCATTTGTCAGGCCAAGTGGTCGCAACTCCGTATCAAAGCGCCGCGTCAGCGCACGTGCGGCACGTTGAATTTGGAAAAAGAGCTCCCCTGCTGAAAGCAGTTCCTCGCAGGGTGCCATCACGGTGCTTATCGTTATGTCTTCGCTAAGCAGGACTATCTACTCCTGATCGTAGAATGCTTCGGGCGACATCCGCAGGTTCGAATATTCTCTTGGCCGTGTGCGGCTGACTCAGCGGTGCTTTTCGCCAGGTTGACAATTGGAATTGAGGCAACCGCGCAGAGTAAAGGTCAACTCACGAGCAAGGCTCGGAGGCGGCACACGGCGCGGTGAATCTGCTCAGTAGGCGTGCTTCCAAAGCCAAGAATTAGGCCGTGTCGTACCTTCTCTCCGGAATAGCACGGAGAGAGCGGCGTCACCCATAGCCTATCGGCTGCAGCTTTTGCTGTGATTTCCACGTCATTCTGTCCAGCGGGGAGTGTGATGGTCACGTGCATTCCGGCTTCCGCCTCGTGGACTTCCAGCATTTGTCCGAGTTCCTGCCGGAGGCTTTGGATTAGCACTTTCCTTCGTTCGGCGTACAACTGCCGCATGCTTCGAATATGCCTTCCAAAATACCCCAAGCTCATGAAGTCCGCCAAAACTTCCTGGTACAGGTACGGTGGAAAAATATCCATTGCGGCGCGCATTGCCGTAAATCGCTCGACCAAGTCGGGAGGAATGACTAAATAGCCGATTCGCAGCGATGGGAACAGAGCCTTGCTGAAAGTTCCTATGTAGATTACACGCGCATTAACGTCCAATCCCTGCAACGAGGCGATAGGCCTTCTCTCGAAGCGATATTCGCTATCATAATCGTCCTCGATAATCCAGGCTCCCGAGTTTTGCGCCCAATTCAGAAGTTGCAAGCGGCGTGATGCGCTCATCGTCGACCCGAGAGGGTACTGGTGGGAGGGAGTAACAACTGCAGCTCTTGCGTGGCCGTGCCGCACGATCGCGCTGGAGACGTCCATCCCTTCTCCATCTACTGGAACAGGTAAGAGATGCGCCCCGGCAGCCGTAAGCACTGTTCGTTGAAGTTGACTTCCAGGCTCCTCGACAAATACCCCGCTATCTGGGTCTAGGAGAACTCGAGCGGTAATATCCAATGCTTGCTGGGAGCCGGAGACAATCATGATCTGATTTGGCTTGCATTGCACCGCACGGGCCGTCCGTAGGTAATAGCAGACAGCCTCCCTGAACCGCTCTGAACCGAGTGGGTCAATGTGATGAAGAGCGTCAGCACTCGGGTTTCTACTGTGGCGGGTTACCAGGCTTGACCAGATCTCATAAGGAAACTGGTCGAATGCCGGCTGATAAACGCCAAAGGCTCCCCATCCGCGCCGTAGGGTTGGGACTTCAAATGGAGGAATAAGAAGAGATCGGCGTGCCAACGGTCGAAGCCCGGAGGGCGTGATGGCTGTGGGAAGCTGTGGCTCAACCGACATCAACTGTTCCGGTAAAGAAACAGACACAAACGTCCCAGTTCCCCTTCGGGTTTCAAAGTATCCCTCTGACAAAAGCTGCGCGTATGCGTGAAGGACTGGAAATCGTGAAACCTGGATCTCCGATGCGAGCTCACGGCTTGATGGTACCGCTTGTCCAGGTCGAAGATGACCCCGAAGAATCGCCGTACGGTACCCATGATAAATCTGTTTGTTCAAGGGCATCGCCGCTTCGGAATCGACAAGAATGATAGGGGAAATTGTGCCGGATTTGCGGCTACTCGAAAACTTCACGTTTTGCTTGTCCTTGATCCATGGCAGGTCATCAGCGACTTGCAGTGCATTCTGGGGCCCGCCATAGGGCAGACCAGCCGTACTCGCTCTCTCGTTCTCCAATCCCATCATTTGAATCCCTGCCTCCGAAATGAATCGAGTTGATGACGGACTACAGAATGCACGTCCATTGCTCTTCTCCTTTTGATCTCCTGTTGCGTCGTTCTCGGTCGATGACTGATATCGCACTCGGCAGCAAGATACACAGGACCTCAATGCGACGCCTAATGGGCCGCAGCAATGCCGTCTGACCAATTGAAAATGGGCACCATAAAATCGTTGCCGGCTCCAGAACGTCCTTGCTTTGGGCGCAGTCATGCCATACCAACTGGTTGGTATGATGGGTGAGCCATAAAACAATTTCGATGGAAGCCGCATCGAAATCACTCAAAAAATTGGCCTCTACCGAAGCTACTGGGCATTTCTTTACCGCCTTCGTTCTTGCGTCTTTCTGCGTTGGCCGGATCTGCATGTCGAAGGCAGATGGACAGACGTATATAAGTCAACGGCAGTATCTCTCGCTTCCATTCCGAAACCATCATGGCGCTAAGTGGCACTTGGGGCTTGATCGGACCCGTCAGGTCCGCTCAGGCTTAGGTGCCGCATTGCGTTACTCCGTGGCAATTTACATCGAGCTTCGAACCGTGTTCAGAGCTTAGCTCAAAGAAGGTCGATAAACCGGACCTAATTCGCTGGGCGATTGAAAATTGTGTTGAGTTGAAGGTTTTGCGTTCCAGGCCGTGGACCGTCTCTCCCGCATCTGAGCTAGAATGCCATTCATGAATCGAAACGATGCACTGAATCTGCGATCCTTTTGGAAAGTCCAAATCATCGGATGGGGCTGCTTCTATCTTTTCAACCTTATGGAATCGATCCACTTTTTCTTAACGAAGCGTTTGACGATCAATGAAGAGCTCGTACCTATATCCTTTATGTTCCTGGGGAGTTTTGCCTTGCGCCCTATTTGCCGCCGGCTGCTCCTGCAATCCCGGTCTTGGATGGCCTTTGAATTAAAGGCTGCCGCGGCGGCCATGGGCACATCCATTCCTGCTGGCTGCGCGGCGTGCTTCGTTTTGAGTTTTTCTTATCCCGTCATGCCCTGGCATGCTGTGGTTGCGACTGTGATGTGGTCCTTTTTCATTCTCTTCATGTGGTGCAGTCTCTACTTCAGCATCAAGCAATGGCAGCAATCGAGCATGGAAAAGGAGAGGTTGCTCCGCGCCGAGTCTGAGGTCAGAGAGGCGCGCCTGCTTGCACTTCGCTATCAGTTGAATCCCCATTTCCTATTCAATTCGCTCAATGCCGTCTCCACTCTCGTTCTGGACGGGAATGCGCCTGCGGCCACGCGGATGCTGGCGCAGATCGGAGATCTACTGCGCACAAGCCTGGATTCCGAAGTCACAGCAGAAGTGACGCTTTCTCAGGAACGGGCCTTGACCGAAGGGTACCTGGCGATCGAACAAACAAGGCTGGGGGAGCGGCTAAGAATCGATATGGCAATTCCATTCGAAACGCGGGATGCCCTGGTGCCGAGCATGCTGCTGCAGCCCCT
>JBELAI010000057.1:0-31206 GCA_049508975.1 Occallatibacter sp.
CCTGAAATCTCCGGAGTTACAGTGCCAGATGGCGGAACACAACTATCAAGCCGGAGTCGAGATGACGATTACCAGCGTTGTCAAGAACTATCTCCGCTGGTTTGAACTCCACAAGTGCAAAAGAGCACTGCTGCTAAGTTCAGCAGTTCTTCCAGGGCGGCTGCGTCTTTGGCTGAGCACTCTTGGGCCCAAGAAGACTTCACATGCCCGGAGCTTGCAGAATGGCAACTCAGCTCAGGCTACAAGGGTTTTGATTGAGCGACTCCGCAACGATCCGGAAAGGCTATATGCCAATCCTGACAATGGGACAGCGCACCTCAACTGGAGCCATTCAAGTGTTCCAAAGCATCATGCAAATGGCGATATGGATCAACCAAATCCAATGCCCGAAGTCAACCTCTGAAACAAGGTTCCAAATTGGAAGATTTGAGAGCCGGCCGCAACCCAATTCCGGAAAAGCCGGCTTCCGCAGGGAAATAGAAAGGGTACCGTGAACAACGTGAGCGTTTGTAGGTCTGCCGAGCGGGCAATATCCCGGATGATCCCGACCCTTTTGCTGCTTCTGTTAGTCGCCGGATGTGGGGGTAAGAGCTTCACTGGCACGAATGCCGCGCCAACGGTGGGCATTGTCGCCAATCCCAATTCGATTGCAAGTGGAAATTCGTCCACTTTAACCGTAACTGCTACAAACGCGACTCAAGTTACTGTCGCCGGGTCCGACGGCACCACTTATACCCTGCAGGCGAGCGGCGGAACACAAGCAGTTAGTCCAACTGCGACCACCAATTACACTGCGACCGCGACCGGAGCCGGCGGGAACACGTCGGCGACTGCAACCGTTACAATCACCGCGAACTCCGCGCCGACTGTTGCGATCACCGCCAGTCCCACTTCGATCGCCGCTGGAAGTTCATCCACCTTGACCGTGACAGCTACGAATGCCACAAAAGTGACGGTGACTGGAACCGATGGCACTACCTACACTTTACCGGCAATTGGCGGAACTCAGGCAGTCACTCCGATCGCGACCACAACTTATACGGCAGCCGCGAGCGGAGCCGGGGGAAGCATTTCTGCGACCGCAACCGTTACCGTGACGGCGATTTCGACGCCCGCACCGACGGTGACCATCACAGCAAACCCCACCTCAATTGTGTCCGGCAATTCATCCACGTTGACCGTGGTTGCGGCGAATGCCACTCAAGTGACGGTCACCGGATCCGACGGCACCACCTATAACCTGCAGGCAAGTGGTGGAACTCAGGCAGTCATTCCGACCTCGACCACCACGTATACGGCAGCCGCGACGGGAGCTGGGGGAAGCATTTCTGCGACCGCAACCGTTACCGTGACGGCGGTTTCGACGCCTGCAGCGACGGTCACCATCGTCGCGAACCCCACTTCAATTGTCTCGGGGAACTCATCCACGTTGACCGTGGTTGCGACAAATGCCACTCAAGTGGCTGTAACCGGAACCGATAAAAGCACGTATACGCTGCAGCCGAGCGGCGGAACACAGGTAGTAAGTCCGACCGCGACTACGACCTACACAGCAGCCGCGACTGGCACTGGCGGTAACGCATCCGCGACAGCAATTGTGACTGTAGGATCGGTAGCGGGCGTTCAATCCATCGACCATGTCATCTTCATGCTGCAGGAGAACCACACGTTCGACAATTACCTTGGCATGCTGAATCCGTATCGCGAGGACCCGGAGGGAAACGGGATCTGTCCCAACAATGCGTCCGGCGTTCCTCAGTGCTGGAACATCGGCGACGATGGCGTTACGTATAACGTGGATGGCATCGACGACAAGCTGACCACGATCAGCAACGAGGACGATGAAGGCACGTCCTTCTCCCTCTTCAAGCTCACCAGCACTTGCGTTGACGATGACAGCTCGGATTGGCTGGCGAGCTACGGTAGCGTCAATCGCTACAACTTCACCACAACACGCCCGATCCTTATGGATGGCTTCGTCCACACTGCCGAAGGCTACGATACGAGCTGTGCCGCCTCACTTAGCTGTTCAGGTAACTTCACAAAACCACTAAATGGCCAGCTCGCTATGGGGTATTACGACCAGGGCTTTCTCAACTACTACTACTACATGGCATCTCAGTTCGCGGTGTCCGATCGCTGGTTTTCGCCGATGGCGAGCAAGAGCATTGACAATCGCATCGTCACCTTCACGGGAGGCACGAGCCAGGGTCTGGTAAAGGATCCCGGCGGCGACGACCATCTTCCTCAGCTCGATATACCGAACATCTTCGAGGCACTTGACAAGGCGGGTGTATCGTGGAAGATCTACTACACGGTCAGCCAGGGCTTTTGCCTCGACGAGGATGACTGCCAGTCCAGCCCAAACGCAGCGTATCCCGCGACAGATTTCTCTAACTTGACCTATTCGTATCAGTATCTGTACGACAATCCAAACGGCCCTGCCTGCAAGGCACCCACCGTGGGGTCCAGCGTAGTTCAAGATGCTGGCGACTCCTTTTGCATCGATCCGAACCACATTGCCCCGCTGGTACCGGACTACTTCAACGATCTCACGAATGGTCAGCTTCCCAGTTTCGCGTTTATTGAGGCCGGCTACGGCAACAACGACGAGCATCCGGGGTCGGGCCAATCGATTCTGTTAGGGCAAGCGCAAGTGGCGAAGGTCGTGAACGCCTTCATGGCAAGCTCTTCCTGGAAGGATTCGGTATTCTTCTTCAGCTACGACGAAGGCGGAGGACCTTACGACCATGTTCCGCCGGTTCCCGGCTCCTCCAACCAAAACACCAACGCCTCTCTGGGAACTATCCCGGATATCTCGGCGATCGCGGTAAGTCCCGATGGTTTCAACCCCTGTGTGCCAACGACTCCCGGGACGCCGACGCTGCATTGCGATCTGGCATCGGATGATCCCGGTGCTAAATCTGGTGATGCCGCCGCTGCCCTGGGATTTGGAGCACAGCTTGGCTTCCGCCTGCCGAATACGATCATCTCGCCTTTCACCAAGAGGCATTATGTTTCGCACACGCCGATGGACCATACGGCGGTGATCAGGTTCGTCGAAGACCGGTTTATCGGCAACCAGAAGTATCTGACTGCCCGCGACGCCGCGCAGCCCAACCTGCTGGAGTTTTTCGACTTCACCGGCATTCCGTGGGCCACTCCGCCGGATCCGCCAAGTCCGGTAACAGCCGAATCACTTAAATACGACCCGTGCACCCCAACGAGTTTGGGGCCCTGAGCCCGCGGCTCGTGGGCTCTCAGTTGGTTATGAGAGATTCACGGATGATGTGCTCGATATTCCGGGGTTCGGCCTAACAGCCGCGAATGCGGGCGTTTGGCTCGAGTACTCTGCCCAGCGTATGTCTTGTCGCCTGCTGAATAGCCTGTTTAACTCATCGGCAATGTCGCCGAATCTGCCGTCTACGCCGAACTTCGACTATCGCAGAGGCGAATTCAACTCAGCGGCCACTACCTCAAAAGGCCGCATCATGTCGTTATCTTCATGTTCCAGCATGTGGCAATGAAACACATAGCGGCCGGTATAGCCTTCGAATCTAGCTATGATCGTAAGCACTTCTCGTGGGTTGACGGTCGCCGTATCCTTCCATCCGGCCTCGTTTGCCGCTGGCAGGCGTGGTATTCCCACAAGTTCCAGGGTACCGTGGCGAAGAGACACGGCGTTGAATCCCTGGCGCTGCAGGATCTGAAATTGCACCAGATGCAAATGCATCGGATGTGCATCTTCGGTATTGTTGATAAATCGCCACTTCTCAATGGAGCCCATCTTCACAACTTCCGTGACCGGGGCGTCGTATCCCTTGCCATTGATTTGTGTTCCTACTGACCGTCCTTGTCGATCCATTCCCTCTGCCAGCACGAAATCTCTTGTAACGATGGATTTGCTCTCATCCAGCCTGGCGAGGGGGATCGACGGCGGCATCCTGAAAGAGCTTCCCTTACTGGAGATCGGAAGCGTCACGCGAAACTGCATCAACTCATACAGGGCCAGATGGTGTGGAGTGAGCATGTCCCATCCTGGAAATGGAGCTGATGCGTTGTTAGCCAAGGTGACGATCTTGCCTTCAAGGCCGGAAAAATCAACGATCAAGTCGGCGCGCTCGGCGGGTGCGAGCAAGAGCTTATTCAACGGAACGGGGCTTGCGAGAAAACCGCCGTCGGTACCGATCTGGTGAAATGATACAAGCGATGGGATGTCCGTTGGACTCTTGGCAAGATTGAAGAAAAGATTGAAGAACCGGGAGTTTGCGCCGTTCAGCAAGCGCAAACGATAGCGGCGCGGTTCGACCGCGAGATAAGGGTAGATGGCGCCGTTGACTACTGGAAGGTCGCCGAATAACTCCGGAGCCCAAAGGCCTGGAGGAGGCTTCTGGCCATCGTCGAACGTCGGAGAGTACACGAGCTGTCCCTGGTCGTCCAGGGTGCGATCCTGCAATAAAAGTGGAATCTCGAAGTCGCCTGAAGGAAGGCTCATACTGTGCTCTGCATCGTCGCGCAGGAGAAAAAATCCTGACAAGCCCGCGTATACGTTCAAGCGTGTAATGCCTACAGCATGATCGTGATACCAGAGTGTCGAGGCCGCCTGACTATTCGGATAGTGATAGAGAGCCGATTGTCCAGGCGCAAACCACTTCTCAGGCAGCCCATCGCTGTCGGATGTACTGCGTGAACCGTGGACATGCGGAACCGTTCTGACCGCGGGAGCCGGTGGCATTGCGCCGTGGATGCGGGGGTCGATGTCAAAAATATGTCGAGAGGGTAAATCATTCTCCCACTGAACTACAATCGGTGTCCCCCGCAGAGCCTCGAAGGTTGGACCGGGATACTGTCCCTCATATCCCCACAGCTTCGTGGGCGGAAGCTGCGAATGCATCTGTTGGGTGAATTCCAACATGCGAACGCGATATTGGACCGCGTCCTTGAAATTGCTTTGAGGCATCAGTTTTTTTAAAGCAGGCAGTGGATCGATATACCGCTCCAGATCGCTTGGCTTGCGATATGCCGGAAGGCTCGTTGAATCGAGGGCATTGACACCATGCGCTAGTGCCAGCACTGGTACAGACGTAGCGCACAGCTTGAGAAAAGCGCGCCTATTTTGTGGATTCATTTCACCTCGGGAAGACTTCGCTGAACTCGTCGTTGCCGAATTGCACTGCCGGCGAGAACGCACCGTGGCCTCCGAAAGCGGGATTCCACGGGCGATAGTCCGGTGGAGTAGCGGGCCATCCAAGGGCTTACGCCATAGCACTCCGCAATACCGGACCCGCAATGCAGGTCAGAGCTTTTGCTGAGAATCGCAGCAACCTTGGTGCAGATTTCCAACGATTGAACCCAGAAGTGCTTTAGCCCTAAAATCGCTCGGACTCAGACTCCTGTCTGTTCTGTTTTGCTCAGTAACGAGAAGTTTTCCACCATCTGCCCATCATGGTCGTTACGTGATGGGCTGCCAGGATACGTCGACCGCTCGTCGTTTATCTATGTTCCTCTCGTACAAAGATAGAGTGTCTAGTGTAGATGGTCTACGTGAAGACAATCGGGGCTCGAAATGCTTCAAGGAACGCTTGAGGTACTGATCCTGCGAAGCCTCAAGCTCTTGATCAGGCGGTTCAGGGCGAACAGCGAATTCTGAGCGTCGACAAACTTCGCTTCTCGACCAGCGGTTCACTACGCAAACCTGTTTGTGTCTTGAAAGGATTGAAGTTGACAAAGGGCAGTGGGTTCCTATCTTCCAGGCTTGCCGGCGACGACCAACGGCGATGCAAGAGAGAAAAGGCCTGTCTCGCGAGTTTCCCGGTAAAGCCACTCGGCCGCCTTGGAGTCGACAGGCTTTGAGAACAGGAAACCTTGAATATAATCGCATCCTAACTCACGCAAGGTGTGCAGTTGTTCCTCCGACTCAACGCCTTCGGCGATGACCTCAAGTCTTAGTGAGTGAGCCAATTGCATGATGGCCCTTACTATGTCCAGGCTTCCGTTTCCGTCGCTCAGCCCACGGATGAAGGAGCGGTCGATCTTCAGAGAGTGAAAGGGAAGGCGCTGGAGGCGGCTCAACGAGGAGTATCCTGTCCCGAAGTCGTCAATTTGGAGCCGGACTTTCATCTCTTTCAGGCGGTCAAGGATCGCCAGGGTTTGCTCCGTATTTCCCATGATGGAGCTTTCGGTCATCTCGAGCGCCAGCGACTCGGGATTGAGCCCGGATTCAGTGAGAGCGAACTCCACATCTTCCACCAGGCGGGAATCGCTCAATTGCCGGGCGGATACATTGACACTGATCGTTAGAAGAGGACCGGGTGCAAATCTATCCTGCCATTCGGCCATCTGCCGGCAAGACTCGACAAGAACCCAGCGACCGAGAAGGACGATGAGCTCGCTTCCCTCAGCAACGGGAATGAATTCCCCGGGAGGGATGAGCCCGCGTTCGGGGTGATTCCATCGGACCAGAGCCTCGAAACCGCAAAGGCGACTTTCGCTTGCCGAGACGATTGGCTGGTAGTGAACGATGAGTTGGTGAACCTCGATTGCTTTGCGCAGACCGGATTCGATCTCGAATCGGCTGACGGCCTGTTCGCGCAAACCCTCGTTGAAGAACTCAAAGCGTGCTTTGCCGTTGCTCTTGGCGTGATACATGGCGGTGTCGGCATTGTGGAGAAGTTCTTCCGGTGTGTTGTCGATGGAACTCAGTGCGATCCCTATGCTGGCGGATACATGCATCTGGCGGCCCTCGAATTGGAACGGCTCCGCAAGCCTTTCGAGAATGCGAGTTGCGATCATAGAGGCGTCGGTCGCGCGTTGTATATGACTGATGAAGATGGCGAACTCGTCGCCGCCGATGCGCGCAACGACCGATTCTCCTGAGCCGCCGCGCCGCGAACTGGAACGAATGCTGGCGCGCAGCCGTTCGGCGACATCGATGAGAAGTTCATCCCCTGCCGCATGTCCGAGGCTGTCGTTAACCAGCTTGAACTGGTCGAGGTCCACAAACAGGACAGCGAAGAGCCTGTCGTGCTGTCGAGCGGTCTCAATCGCAGACTCGAGGCGGTCAATGAAGTAGAGGCGGTTTGGGAGGTGGGTGAGCGGATCGACGATCTTGCCTTCAGTGATGTCGGTCTGTGAGCCGGCCATTCGGATTGCTTTGCCATCCAGGTCACGTACTGCGATGCCGCGACTGAGTGTCCAGATATAACCACCGTCTTTGTGGCGCATGCGGTATTCACACACAAACTCCGGGGTCTTGCCGTCGCAATGCGCGCTAATCTCAGCGCGGACCCGCTCGCGGTCTTCGGCATGAATATGGCTGAACCACTGTTCTTTGCGGGACCAGGAGTCGCTCTCTGAGTGTCCGAGCATATGGCTCCAGCGGGGAGAGAAGTAGATTTCTCCTGTAGTGAGATTCCAATCCCAGAGACCGTCGTTGGCGCCGCGGGCGGCGAGAGCATAGCGTTCTTCGCTTTCTTGCAGGGAACTCAGAGCATCCTGGAGTGCCTGTTCGCGCGACTCGATCCGGGAGAGCATCTCATTGAAGGAATCGACAAGAAGGCCGGTTTCGCCACCCGAGCGGATTCCAGCGCGGACGGAGTAGTCCTTGTCGGTGGAAATGCGGCGGGCGACGGCGGCCAGTTGCACCAGGGGATCTCCGATGGAGCGAGCAAAGTGCAGAGATGCCAGGAAAGTAGCACAGACAGAAACAAGAAGGACGAGGATGGCTATTTTCGCGTATTGGAGAAGCAGCGAGCGGAACCCGCGCAGATCGAAGAGGAGGGCAATGGAGCCGGTGTGTTCACCGTTGAGTTGGACACCGCGGAAAAGAGTCAGGGACTCGCCGTCAAAATAAGCTCCGTCGCGGCGACGGGCGGGAACGACGAGCGTGGATGGGCCACCGGTACTCCGGTACTCCGCAAAGATGCGCCCCTGGTTGTCGTAGAGACAGGCGACCAGGACATTCGGCTCGGTGGCAAGGGCGCTCAACATTTCTTTGGCAGTGCGCTGATCGTTGAACGCAAGGGAAGCAGCAGTATTTGCGCCGAGGGTGTCGGCCAGGGCGGTCAGTTCGCGAACAGCACTCGCTCGATAACTCTGTCGCTCATAAACTGCGAATCCGAGGGAAGCGAGCAGGACGGCAAGCGCACTGGCGGAGAGAATCAGGAGGGCCAGATTGAATCGGATGGAGAAATTCCTGATGCGCATGGCTTCACCTTCCCCGATCCGCACCGCCGCCGCGAGTCACCGAGGTGGCGAGGAGCAGCAACCGTGAGCTGATTTGGAGATGAGAAGATTCGGCAGCCTCCAGGTTTATGTCGAAGCGAATTTTACCCTCCTCGATGTGGAAGCGAATCATCCCGCCGTCAGAAAGAAAGTTGGAGGTTTCTCCTACTGTGAGAACCGGCATGCCGCGCAGACTCTTGAGGACTGGGGATTGTCGCCGCGCTTCGTCACGGCTGAGAAAGAGGATGTTGCAGCCCTGGATTTCCTGCTGTTGGCTTATAAGGCGGACGTGGAATGCTCGGGCTCCGATGGGCTTGCCTTCGATGGTGCTTTGGAGTTCCTGGCGGCGGGGCTCGTCGTCAAAGATGCAGAGCCTGAGTGAAGGGTCTGCGACATTGAGGGAATCGGATGGCCAGTCCAGAAACTGCGCGAAATGAAAAAGAAACGCAGCCTTGACCTGGTACTCATCAGGAGTGGATTGACCGCGGGCAAATTGCGTTATTCCGGAAATGAGCAGAACGAAGCATAGCAGCCCAAACTTCCGCACAGAGATCTGAGTTTGCCCAGAATGCGCTTCCTTGGTCGAATTGTTCGATGCTCGACGCATAGACGACCTCCGCTCAGAAAGACCAAGTCATCCTGGCGTATGCGGCTCGCCGCATCAAGCCGGACTGCACGGTGGAATTGGGGCCGGAGTATTCCGGATGGAGGTCCTTTAACAGATTTTGCCCCACGAGGCTCAGAGACACGTTTTCTCCGGCACGCCAACTCAAGCCGGTGTCGAAGCGGGTGTACGAGGGGATGGACGCGGCGGGGAGCCGGTTGACAAAATATGCCGACGCATTCCATTCGAGATTCCAGGGCAGACTTACATGGGAACGTAGCTGTCCCTGGTGATTCGGATTGCCGCCTTCAGTCTCAGCGGCGTCCGTCGCGTCCAGGCTGGCTGCGATTGGGTGCAAGTGCATGACGAAGAACGTATAGCCAGGACTGAGAGTCCAGAACCTCGCCATCTTCAAGTTTGCGAAGGCTTCAATACCGTGCGTCTCTCCGTAAAGACCGTTGCCGAAGGAACTGGGCATAAGCAGGTGCGGGGGCCCAGGGTTCGTCTCAAGGCTCATGGGCTCCGGTTCTACCGAGACCAGATCGCGATAACGGTTGTAGAAAGCGGTTGAATCCAGCGAAATCCGGCTGCTCAACGTCGTACGGTAGCCTGTCTCGAACGCCTCTAGCTGCTCGTTCTTTTGGTTTGGATTCCCAAAGAAGCTGATCAGCATGGCCAGGTTGCCGGGGCCGGGAAGGGCGGCATAGTTTACGCGGAGGCCGGTGTCGCTGCGGGCGGGCGTCCGGTCGGCGTGGGAGATCGCACCCCAGACCGAGTTCTTGCTGTCCGGGGTCCACACCAGGCGTGCTGATGGTTGGAGGTTGAATCTGGTGTAGTCGTTGTGCTCCAGGCGCGCGCCCAAGCTCAAGTAAACCCGGTCGGGGAGGATGGCAATCTCATCCTGCACAAAAGAGCTAAAGAGTTGGGTATTGCGGTTCTGAGGAGTGGCGGAGATTCTTAAGTCCGGATCGATGTCATCCGAGCTGACGCGATATCCAAGTCCCCAGACTATATCCTGTTTTGCTCCCAAAGAGATATGGTGCTGAAAGTCAACGTCGAATGTGTTCAGCCCGATGCCGTAGGTGGAATCGCCGCGGGAGGTGCGATCGAAGTAGACTTGAAGCGAGGTCTCCGAGCCCGGAGAAATGTTACGATTCCACCGCATAAGCAGATTCCAGCCTGAGTAGCGATCGCGCAGGACGACGTCTGCATTTTCCGGTGGCATCAGGGAAACGGGGACATAAGCTATCTCTCCTGCATTGCCCCGATATAGTTCACCCTCGGTTGTTAGGGAGTCCTTCACGGAGAGGGTGGTATCGGTGCGGAATCGTCCATGGACGAGGCGCCAGTCGTCCTGACCGTTGAGTCCGGCCAGGGTTGGTAGGGCATTCGCGTGGAAGCCTTCCGCCGAGACGCGATATGCCCCGAGGTAGTGCGCCTTTCCGCCGTAACAGATCGTTTCTGGCCCAATGCTCGCGTTGCCTGCGCTGGCGGCGATATAGCTACCCTGGGTATCTCCGGCGCTTAGAGTGATGATATTGATGACGCCGTTCACGGCGTTCGATCCCCAAACCGCAGCACCTGGACCACGAATCACTTCTATACGCTCGATACTGTCGAGGGGAACGTTTTGGGAGTCCCAGAAGACGCCGGCAAAGATGGGGGAGTATACCGTGCGACCGTCGAAGAGTACAAGGAGCTTGTTGGAGTACTGGCCGTTGAAGCCGCGGGCGCTGATGGCCCATTTGCCGTCGTCGATCTGCGCCACTTCAAGACCCGGAACCATGCGCAGCAGGTCTGGGATATTGAGTGCGCCCGAGTGTACAATGTCCTCCCGTGAGATAACGAAGATAGCCGCAGGGGCCTGGGAGGTCTTCTGCTCTTTTTTGGAAACGGAGGTTACCTTAATACTCATCAGGTCTTCGAGACTCTTCTGAGTGAGGTCGGGGGTTTGCGCCGCGCTTGAGGGAGGTCGGAAGAGGACAAGCAGTGCGATCCCCGCGAAGATCAGGATTCGCTTTATGACTCGCTTCAATCCACTTGGTCCCTCGGAGAGATCGGATAATCTTGAAAAAAAAGAGAACAGAGTGGGATCAACCTGCATTTTATCCACCTACATCGAACAGAACCTATGGGACGAGAGTGTGATCTTTCTTCCTCTCTCAGCCCACATTTATAACCAGAACACTCAGAAAGCGAGAGGTCGATCGCGTCCCAAACGTCCTTTTCATTGGGCTTACGGGCCGAGGAACACGCTTCTCGCTCTCGATGTCTGGACAATTCCACAACTTGTGTCATACGACCTATCGGCAGAAGTGAGGAATAGGAATAGAACTTGCCAAGCTCAGAAACTCTGCACAAGCCCCAACTCCGCGCCCAGATTGGATAAAATTGCAAATAAATGGTGGGCGCTCACCGCCGCTTGTTCATCTCCCTTGATTGAGCACGCGGAGTAACCGGACCGGGAGGTCCCTCGGGGTTAGGCTCGATAATAGGCTCGTGATCACTTCACTCTCTCTGGGTAGGGGGATGGCACGGAGTACAGAGGCAGCGAAGATCAAAAGCTTTGCTTTAGATATAGCCAAGCCCAGTTGCGCGTTGCGCGGCTCGTTCGGTTTCCTTGTTAGGCAGGATCACGGCGCGCTCCTCGTCTCCGAATCGCACCACCAAGCCGCCGGACCTGCCAACGGCCAAGCGCCCGGCGACTTGGTGGCGCGGGTGCAAGAAATTGAGGAGAGTGGGTAAAGTTGTGGGGTGGTCGCACCGAGAGAGCCAACTGGGGCTGGTCGGTAAGAACTGTAACCGACTCCCAAGCCGTCTACCCACCTTCATCGTCTGGTTGCAAACGGTGCTGGAAGTTGATTGTGCAGACAAAAGTAGAAGCTCGCCAAGGAAATCCGCGGCCTTTCTAAACGGGTCCTCAAAGACTGCGGGAATTCACCGTGATCGCTGGGTTTACTGCCTCTCGAAAACCAACACATTCGGGTCGCTCCTGTCCGGTACATGTATGGTCATCGTCAAGGTGTTGCTGTCGGCGGAGACGCTGATTTCCTCCGTATCTGCTACTTTCCCGTCGATTTTGTCCGTTAGTGCTATCGTCCTTTCATCTTGCCTTTGCGCCGACGACACGGTCGTTACCCCGGAACTCGTGTTGGGATAGTCCTTGCCATCGGGTTTTATGTTCTTTGTGGTCCCATCTGCCGAGTTGACAATCGAAAATCCGTTGCCGTCAAGAAGCTTCACCTGAATGACGTAAACCGTATCGACCTGTGCGGTGGTGCTCACCCAGTCGCCTGCAAAGCCTGACCCTGTTCCCCTTCGTTCGTATAGGTAAACGAGATGTACGGTTTTCCCGTTGTCGGGGAAGTAAGTGAAATCATCATGCAACGTTTTGCCGTCTTTCGATAACGTCCAGATACCGGCAATCTGCACCTTACCGTTTTTCTTGCGCTCGCCTCTCCACTCATCGGGGCTCACGATCGTGGTGGAATTCGTAGTCCCGAAATTACCAGGTTGGTCGGTCCCATCCGCAACAACCGTTTCGGGAGGGCCGCCGCCAAAGTCAAATGAGTATTTGTTTCCCCCAAGGCTCGTGATCTTCATCTCGTCGATCAGCCTGCTCTTTTGCGCATTAAGCTTCCAGCTGCCCAGCATCGGATCGTCTGCCGACCCAGCGGCAGTTGCCGTTGGACGGGTTGCTAAATTCGATTGGCTCTGCGGAGCCGATCCCAGGTCCTGTGCTCGCAAGGCATGAGAATTGCAGGCCAGAACTATGAATGTGGCGATAGACAGAATGGTTATTCTCATTCGCATCTCGATCTCCTGAGGTTGATCGGTCATGTTGAATATATATATCGATCTATATAGATACTGTCAAGGATATTTCCCTGTTGACATTTACAAAGCAGGCGATCGTTGGATTCTCGGTTGATGCGAAATAGCCAGTTCGAGTGGGGGGCTTTCCACTTGGCAGAATAGTCGCTTTCCGGAAAAGTGGCCCCTGGCTCAACTGCTGCCGACCGGCCGTAACCACTCATCGACATCCGGTTACGCGCGATTGGAGTGATTACTCCACGAAACGTCGAAGGGGCCAGGACGGATGTTGCGCCTGGATCATCACAAAATCGAAACAACCCCTTAGAATATGTGACCGAACGGTTCTTGCAAGAGAGTGGAAGGGTTACCCGTTATCCGCCCGGAGCTTCCGTTGGTGTGAGGCTGCGGAACCTTTCGAGCCATTTACCCAGCGCGCTCATATTTGATCCGAAAGCAGGGACGATGCAATAGCATGCGGCTCGACTTTATACGTTCCTGACGCGATCGCTTCCCTTATCGCTGAAACTTTGTCTGCCCGAACTTCAGGCTGTTTGAGGGCCGCTGTGACTAAATCGCCGACCGAACTGATTGTGGCATGGTCCTGCGGTAGCTCAACGAGCTGCTTATCGAGCGGGGCATTTTTGCCAGCTTGGGTTTCGTGGGTCCCCAAAAAAGCTACGACAGAGCCAGGTGCGGTGGGATTGAAATTCACGGTCATGGGAGAGAACTCCTTGTTGATTTAGTTATCGGGAGGCATCGCTTCGACTTACAGAGTTCTTTGGTGCTCATCTTGATTCAAATGGGTAACCGCTTAATTGGTGACCTCCTGCAGCGCGCGTTCCTGAAGGGATTGAGTTATTTCCGTTTGGGTCGGTTGATCGCCCAACTGCACATACGGCCATCGTCGGACGGAGTTCCCCAGATTGCCGGTGTTTCGGTCAGCGTCACGTCGGCCGCGAACGCCAGCACCTTGCCGCCGGGGACACCTGCGCGGAGTTGTGCCGTTGCATTCTCCAGCTGCTCCTGATTGCGCCCGATCACTGCAACCGACGCGCCGTTCTCAAGCAATTCCCGCGAGATCGCCAGCCCGACGCCCGCGCTTCCACCCGTGACTATCGCTACACGGCCATCAATACCCAGTTTCATGCCCCTAAATTTAATGGGCAATTGCGAGCGATACTGCACAGCATGAATAGCGGACACTCCGTTAGTCTTCAACCAAAGAGGCATCCTCAAACAATTCCGCGCAGTGACCAGCTCTTAGCATCCCTCCTAAACTCCTGCACAACCCTTACACCTTCGCACTCTTGCCCTTCCTTAATGCCTCTGGAGCGGGTTCGCCGGAAGGCGAACCCATCTCTCTGCTTGGCTGGCTCTGAGTGTGGGTTGCCGCTGGAATAGGCACGCCCAACGGACACAAGCGCAGGCACGGATATGCGCGGAGAACACCCGACATTGGGCCTACGGCGGAGCATTCCAACTGAGGCCTAGCGGCCATCGGTCTTATCAGCATACAAGAATGTACATTTGCGCCAGCTGGGTCGGAGTTGAGATCGTCGATATACCTAAAAAACTCGGGCCTTGCTGCGACTCTCGCACATATTTGCACTCGATCTTGCAAAACTTACCCGATTGGTCAATACGGATCACTTTTGCTTCGATGAGTTCTGTAGTATCGGCACGTTCGCGGGCTGAAAGTGGATGCGATGCGTGCTTCGTAGCCTGTGCCTTGGCCTTTTCGTTTTCCTCATTGCGAAACCTGTACCGGGTCAATCGACCCCCAAACAGCCCCAGTCCATTGTCTCAAATAAAACCACGGCAGTGAACTCCACCGATTATGTTGGTTCAGAGACATGCGCCACATGCCACGCAGAGGTCGCAAACAAGTTCTCGTCCAATCCGCACCAGCGGCTTGCTCTTGAACACAACGGATCGGGGATAAGCTGCGAAGGCTGTCACGGTGCCGGTAAAGCGCACGTGGATGGAGGCGGGGATGTATCCAAGATTAGGCAGTTCAAGAACCTCTCTGCGAAGGAGACGGACGAAACCTGCCTGACCTGCCACGCTGGCCAACACGCCAATTTTGAAAGCTCAAAACATGCTGAGGCTGGGGTGAGCTGCCTAAGTTGCCATAGCGTGCATCAGCCCGCGAGCAAGGCCGATCTTCTGAAGATGGATCAGCCGACACTGTGCTACATCTGCCACAAGAACGTGCGCCCGGCCTTCTCGCAGGCGTTTCACCACCAGGTGAACGAGGGGCTGATGCGTTGTTCCGATTGCCACGACCCGCACGGCACCTTCCAGCCCCAGCAACTGCGAACCACGGACGATCAAAACGCGATATGCACCAAATGCCATACCGATACGGCCGGGCCTTATGCGTACGAGCATCCTGTGGTGAAAACAGGCGGTTGTGTTGCCTGCCACTCGCCACATGGGTCGCCAAATCCTCGAATGCTGCGTGTCAGCAACGTGAATACTCTTTGCCTCCAATGCCACTCGTCGGTGAACTTAACGAAATTTCCGAACGCGAGTTCAGAGCAGGGCGGCCCGGTGCATAACCAGGCGACCCAATACAACGCCTGCACCACACGCCACACGCAGATCCACGGGTCCAACACGGCTTTCAACTTCTTCCGGTGAGGAAAGGGGAACGGAATGCAATCCGCAATCTCAATGTGTTTGTCCTCCCGCCTCACTGGTCGTTCATTTCCGCGATTCGCCGCGGTCTTGGGAGTTGGCGCCTTCATTCTGTCTTCTAGTGCGGCATCGCAGAATGCGCCGAGCCCAAGGAAACCATCCGTGCAGGTTATGCAGTCCATCAATCCATCGACGTGGGCGGGCGTATTGCCGATCAAAGCGGGAGCCTGCCCATGTACGACACTCTGGTAAATCTCCACAGTGGACCACGGATTTTTCAGCAAAATCTGGAGATGCATGCTGTCCCGAAGTCGCCGCATTTCTTCCTTTTCGACAGCCTGATGGCGACAAACATGGGCTATGGCGGCGATCCGGAAAATAACACCGTGCTGCGGATGTCCAAGGGCAAGATTTACGACTTCCAGGGAATGTTCCGGCGCGACCGGCAGTACTTTGACTACGACCTGCTCGGGAATCCTCTGATACCCGACGGCGTGACCTCAAACGGCTACACCTTTCCACAGGTGCAGCAAGCGCCGCACCTGTTCAACACGGTGCGGCGGATGACGGACACCAACCTAAACTTGTTTCCGGTGGCCAAGGTCAGCTTCAGGGCCGGGTATTCGCAGAACATCAACCACGGGCCGTCCTACAGTTCTATGCACAACGGTTCGGAAGCACAATTCCTGCAGAATTGGCGTAATAGCACCGACAACTGGTTCGGCGCGGTCGACTGGAAGCCTTTCACCCGCACCCTGCTCACCTTGCAGGAAAACATCTCCCACTATAAGGGCGACACCAGCTACCAGCTTGCCCCACGTTTCTGCAGCTTCCGAATGGCGCTGGACCCGTAACTCTGGGCTACGACCAGGTTATGGTGCCATCCTGCAACGATGGAAACCCCGCAATTCTGAATAGCAGCACGAGCCCGCCCACCGTCAATCCGACCTGTCCCGGGTACCAGCAGTTTACCCGTACCGCGCCCACGCGGACCCTGTTCCCCACTGAAGAGTTTCGCTTTCAGACCTCGGACATCAAGAACGTGAAGATGAACGGTCGGATCCACTACACCGGGGCGAGCATGAAAATGCCGCAGCTCAACGAGAACTTCCTCGGTATGGACAATATGGGTATTCGGCAATGGAACATTACCGGAAACTCCAATGTGGAGCGGGTCAGCGTGACCGGAGATTTGGGGATTGTATGGCAATTCTCGCCAAGGGTCAGCATCGCAGAGCAATTTGATTTCTGGGACTTCCGTCAGCCGGCGGACAACAATCTTTCGGAGATCGATCGACTCGACGATGCGAACCCGAACACGCCTTCAATGCTTGACCCGCCCGGAGCAGCGCAGCCTGCCGCAATTACTGTGGCGCACAACTTCCTAGGCCAGAAGACCGTGACGAACACGACAATCCTGGGCTGGAAGGATTCAGCCAGGGCGACATTCTCACTCGGGTACCGCTATCGTTCGCGGACTATCGGCTACGCTATGCCGCTGGTTACAGACTTTCTGGCCAACGGTACAGCTTATACATTGCCCATTCACGAAAACGCCGGCATCCTGGGGGCGGTCCTACGTCCAAGCAGCCAGTGGAAGATTGATGGCAGCGTTGAGGCTGCATTCGATGACAATGCCTATGTGCAGCTGGATCCGCGCCAATCCTACCATTTTATGGTTCACTCCATGTGGGCTCCAACCGATACGGTAACGATCACAGGGGAATTCGATGACCTGGAGCGGCGCGACAACCAGACGCTGGTGAATCATGTGGATCACAAGCGCAGCGGCGGCATCGGCGCGGAGATTTCGCCAAACGAGCACTACGGCTTCGACGTGAACTACGGCTATATCGATGCCTATACCCGGACCGGGTTGTGCTACTCGTCGACGGCTCCGCTGGCCGGCGCCCAGGCTGCTCCCGCGGATTGCGGAACCAATACCTACCTCGGCACCGGCTATTACGACGAACCCACTCAGTCTGCTTCCATCGACTTCATGTTCTCGCCCAATAAGCACGTCACGTCGCATGCCGGCTATCGCATCAATGCAGTCAACGGAACCACGGAGTATCTGAATCCGCTCGCGGTCCCAGGATCGTTGCAGTCGCACTATCAGACACCATTCTTCAACGTGAAGTGGGCGGTGGCAGCCGGCTGGGGATTGCGCGGCGACTGGAATCTCTACGATTACAGCGAAGGGGGGGCGGTTGGGCCGACGGCACCGCGAGCCTTTCAGACAAACGTCTGCACACTCGGCTTGCATTACGACTTCTAAGGACATGGAGAGATTCACAAGATTCCTCGGAGTTCCGCCTCTGAAGATCGATGTTCTCGCTAGTGCAGGTCCGGGATACGATGAGCCAACAGTGAAGTCATCGTCTGCTTATTCCCTTCGAATTTGCTTTGGCATTCAGTTTTGGGTCTCCTGTTGCGCATGCGTTGACGCAGCCGGAATTCACCGTCGCAGCTACTAACGTCGCAATGAACGCAAGCGGCACGGGCACGACATTCAACGTGACTGTACCTTAAGTCTTTCGGCAACGAACACCGGCAAGTTACAACGCCTTGGCGGGTAGTAGTGCAAGGACCCCAATAGGATCATCCGCGCCAAAGGCGTTTGGGAAGTGCACATGTGGTGACTGCCGGGTGGCCGAGTGGCCTGTTTTTCAAGTGTAGTCAACGAATTCCATGTTCGGCACGACAAAAAGTAGAAATATGAACAGAATTGACCAGACAACAAAGGCCGCTTCATTTGAGAATTTACCAGACTCTTACATTGCAGAATCTGAACGAGGTGCATCTGTGCCCAACCACTCCGGCAATTATTTCCACCACCGGCACAACAGAAGCGGAACCTACGACTCAATCTGCAACGGGTGTTTCATGACTGTCGCGTCGACCAGCGATGACACAGAACTCGCTCCATTCGAGGGCGCGCACGTTTGCGATCCGATTCGCGCTTATCAGGTTAGCGAATTCGCATACCGCGCAGCCAACACTCCTGGACTCGGCTTGGAAACACCTCCGCTGCGTCGGCCGTGACATGCACCGGTTCGGGACTTTGTCGTTCCGCATCCTTCAAGAGTCACGATGCGTCAGGGAGAATCGATGAATCGGCGAGAATTCACCCTTGCAGGTACGTGCAGTATGGCTGGGTTCGCTCCCCTTTCGAAACGCCTCGGCTCCGTTCTTCGGATCACGACAGCCGGTACGGAACAGAGCCTCACGGACTACGTCAATCCTTTTCTGGGCACCGCCCCCCTGACTGACCCGGCAGACATCGGATTCAATCCACCTTGGCGCGTTTGGGCAGGATTGGTTTTTCCAGGCGCATCGGTGCCCAATGCCATGGTGCAACTTAGCCCGATCACCAAATTCGGCAGCGGCGCTGGCTATGAATACGAGAACCCGAAGATCTACGCCTTTGCGCACACGAACAAGGGCCACTGGAATTTGTGCAATATTCCGATCCTGCCTGTGACCGGCGAGGTGAATCCGGACGACTTTGCCTCCACCTTCAGCCACGAAACGGAGTCCGCGCATCCAGGCTACTATCAGGTGCAACTCGAGCGCTACAACATTAATGCCGAGTTGACCTCGACCCTTCGCACGGGCTTCCATCGCTACACCTTCCAGGACGCGAGCGCGCCAAAGAAGCTGGTGGTGAACATGGCTGTTTCCAACGAGCGGATTCGCGATTGGCAGATGGAACAGGACGGAAGCCATGCTTTCAAGGGCTACCAGAGATTCAGCGAGAATATCTATTTCTACGCCGTCTCCAACTACCGTATTCAGCGGATTGAGCGTCCGAAGGGGAGCAAGGCGGAGCTGCCGGTGGTGGATTTCGAAACAGGCTCGGAGCCTGTGGAGATTCGTATCGGATTTTCCTTCGTGAGCACGGAAAACGCCGAGGAAAACCTGAAAAGTGAATTGGGCGCGAAGAGCTTCGAGACGGTGAAGGCGGAGGCCGATGCAACGTGGGAAAAGCTGCTGGGCAAGATCAAAGTCAGCGGCGGCACGGAACGGCAGAAGAAGCTCTTTTATTCGAGCCTCTATCGCTCATTCCTGTGGCCTGCCCTGCGCAGCGACGTGAATGGCGAATACACCGACGAGAAGGGCAATGTCGTAAAGGCCGACTTCCAATACTACACGCTGCCTTCGCTGTGGGACGATTACCGGAACAAACTGGTGTTGCTAGGAATGCTCTCGCCGGACGTGGCTACGGACGTGATTCGTTCGCTGATTGATCGTGGCGACAAGACCGGCTTTATCCCAACCTTTTTCCATGGCGATCACGCTGCGGCATTCATAGCCGGCTCGTATCTGCGGGGGCTGCATGGCTTCGATGTGAAAGATGCCTATCGGTTGCTGCTGCGCAATGCAACGGTGGAAGGTGGTACGCGGCCCTTTATCAACGAGTACATGACCAAGGGCTTCGTCTCGGATCCTGACGTGGCGAATCCGGATGTGGAGACAAAGGGCAGGGCAGGCGTGACCAAGACGCTGGAATACGCCTACGACGATTACTCCGTCGCCCTGCTGGCCAAGGAACTGAAAGACGATCCGAACTATGAAATGCTGATGAAGCGTTCCAAGAACTACAAGAATATGTTCGATCCATCGACCGGCCTCATGCGGGGCCGTCTGGAGAACGGCGATTGGATCAAGAACTTCAATCCCCAGTTTCCTTACTACGAATATATGTATCGCGAGGCGAATGCGTGGGAGTCCTCCTTCTTTGCCCCGCACGATACGGAGGGCCTGATCGGCCTTTACAAGAGCAAGGCCGACTTTGAAAAACAGCTCGACCAACTCTTCACCATTCCATGGAATCCAAATTACATCGCGATGAATATCAACAGTTTCATCGGACAATATTGCCAGAGCAATCAGCCGGACCACGGCTTCGCTTACCTCTACTACTTCGTGGGTAAGCAGGAAAAGTCGCAGGCGATTCTGAACACGATCATGGATCGTTTCTACGGCATTGGCAGGGACGGCCTGGCACTGAGCGGCATGGACGACGCGGGCGAAATGTCCTCATGGTACGTGTTCAATGCGATCGGCCTTTACACCTATTCTCCTGCCGACCCTGAATACATCGTCACAGTGCCGCTATTTGACAAGGTAGTTATCAGGATGAGTAACGGGAATTCTTTGACAATCATGAGAAGGAACACCGGTGAGAAAATTACCGGCATCACCTACGCCGGGCAAAAGGTCAATGGGTATTTTATCTCACATAGTGAGTTACTTAAGGGGAGAGAACTCGTTATCACGACTAGGTAATGAAAAAGCCGCCATCGCCACGACGGACAGAATACTCTGGACGTTCTCCGGAAATTCAGGGGAGAGCTTTTCCGGCACCTTGAACCGACTGGCGCCAAAGCCTTCGACGAAGGCGACTTCACCGGCGAAGTTAACCCTTCGAGATCAAACGCGCATTATCCCAAAGCCCTTGGCTTGCATCCACAGGATCCGCGAGTCGCCGGTAGCGCGCCAGTAATTGTACGTAAGTCGAATGGGATAGCAGAGCGAGTCGATCTCCCATTTCCGTTCATGCACACCGGGGCGCAACTCCGTGAGGTCCGTGGCAAACGGGCCGGTTTGATTCGTCGCATAAAATGCGTTGGCTTAAGCGTCAAGGCGGATGAAGCCTGCCTGCCTGTGAATGAAACCTTGAAACAGACACTGGGGCTTGCTGTCTTTTGGCGCCAAATGCAAGTACGGTAAGACCTGAGCCGTGGAATCCCGCAGCCACATCGCGGGAATGTCGCCGGTGATGCTGATCGCCAGTTCAGCCTGCACGTGGTTGCAAGCATCGGGAAGCAAGGGCAAGCTTCAGCGCGCCGAGTCAGAACACATTCGAGGCAATCCAATGCTAATCGGGGTGGCTAAGATTCCCGAACTAGTCCCATCCAAGTCCTGTATTTCACCGAGGTTGCCAAAGTTCGCCGAAACGCCATGGTGGAGTCATCGCGAGCAACGCACCACGGGTTTTCTGCTGAAGGCAGTATACGACCGAAAATACCCGTTGACAACGATGTCATTGCAAGCATAGAGTTTTTTCGTCACACAATGACAACGGTGTCATTATGGCAAGAGCAGGCGAGCATTCGGATACAGACTTCCAACTTCCTACTCGTTAGACTCAAACGCACAACCACAAATCGTGCCCAACTCTACGCCAACTCGTGCCGATCTCCAGACCAACCTTGACGACGGCAGGCAGGATGAAGCGGCTGTACCACCACAATTTGGAGGATGAAATGAAACACGTTCAAAGTATTGTTGGCGATCAAGAGGCGTGGCGCACTCGCCGTGCGCTTTTGTGGCTGTGCTGCATTCTGGCAGTTATCTGGCCGGCACTTTGTTTGCAAGCGCAGGAGTATCGTGGCATCGTTACCGGTCAGGTGACGGACGCTCAAGGCGGCTCAATATCCGGCGCCAGTGTTGTGGCGGTCGGTCCACAACAAACCTACACAGCGACTACGACCCCCAAGGGCGACTTCACGATTCCTCTTATTCAGCCTGGGACATACACTGTTTCGGTTGAAGCCCCCGGCTTCAACAAGGATTCTCAACATGGCGTTATCGTTGACGTCTCCGCGAAAATAAATCTGACATTCTCCCTGAATGTCGGCGCGGTCACGGAGACGGTTTCCGTTACGGCAGACCAGGCTGCTGTTAACACTTCCGATGCTTCGGGCGGTACGCTCATTGATCCGGAACAGGTCCAGAGCCTGCCCATGAACGGCCGGGAAGTGTACTCGCTGCTCACCCTGACGCCGGGTGTCAAGACGCCCACTGTGGGAAATTCAGCGAGCGAGTTGAACGAGTCCAACGGCTATTCCTTCAACGGGCAATGGGGAAACTATAACCAGTTCGCGCTCAATGGCGCGCCGGTATCGCAACAGAATGGTGGTAACTCAGGTTCATGGAACATCTCCCCGAGCGTGGACGCCGTGGAAGAGTTCAAGGTCATGACCAACACGTATGACGCACAATACGGGCGCTCCAGCGGTGGCACGGTGAATACCATCCTGAAGAGCGGAACGCCGCGGTTCCATGGCGATGTTTTTGAGTATTGGCGGAACGCAGTTCTGGACGCCAACAGTTTCGCCTTCGACCAGGCTGGTTTAGCAAGGCCCGGCCACAATCAACATCAGTTTGGTGGAGTGCTGGGTGGCCCGGTCATTGGCCTGAGGAAAAGTACATTCTTCTTCTTTAGCTATGAGGGCTGGCGCGAAGATGTGCCCAATAGCGTGACCACAACCACCGTTACCCCGGACATGCTGCCAGGGAGCGATGGGAGCGTGAACCTGTCCGGCTATCTAGCCGGAATTGGAAGAGGAGCAATTTATGATCCGTTGACGACGACATGCGCTGTCCCAGGCCAGAGTCCGTGCGAAACGTACACCCGCACAGCCTTCCCCGGCAACGTGATTCCAGCCAATCGAGTCAGTTCCATCGGCGTGAATATGCTCAAGTTGCTGCCGCTGGCCAATCAAGCGGGATACACAAACAATTACGTAGTCTCTGCCCCCGGAATGAATCGCTACAACCAGCCAATTGTTCGAGTCGACCACGACTTCGGTCCTAACACCCGAGTGTACGGAGTGTTCGCATGGTGGGCGGGAACTCAGTACAACAACTCGTCGGGTTTTCCGGGAGCGGCGGCATATAACAGCAACGGCTTCGATAACTATCAATCCACTCTCACCCAGGTTATCGACGCCACCCACACCTTCCGGCCGAACCTGTTTGCCGACTTCCGCGCCTCCTATAACCGGGCCTACAACATGAGTCCCGATGGAGCAGAGTCCGCCGGTCTGAGTAACACCACGGTCGGCTCCATTGGCCTGACGATGCCTCAGCTTCCAACCACCACGAATAAGTATCTGCCTGAAATCTCCACTTCCGACGGCGCTCTGCCAAACTTCGTGGGTAACATCGTCAATCCCTCGATCTTTGAAACCTACGACTTTGCACCATCCTTGACTCACGTGGTGGGCAGGCACAACCTGCACTACGGCGGCGAAATGTCCTTCTATCACGATGTCGCGAACGGGGTCAGGAATGCGAATGGCAGCTTCTCATTCGGTTCGGGATTAACACAGGAGAACCCCAGGGTGAGCAATAACGACGGATCGTCCATCGCGGGCTTCCTGCTCGGCTACCCCGCGTCGGGTGGAGTCGAGTACAACGACCCAACCTACGAGTCGTACAAGTCCTACGCGGCCTTTATCCAGGACGATTGGAAAGTCAACCACAGACTATCGTTGAATCTTGGACTACGCTTCGAAAACGAATTGTCCCCGACAGATCGTCACGGGCGCTTGCAGGCTGGCTTCTGCTATACCTGTACGAATCCGATCGACAGTTCGATCTCCGGCGTCACACTTCCCAACGGAGCTCCCTTCGTTAGCCCGATTCTGGCAGGGCTTGAGTTCCAGGCAAACCGCTCGCCATATCAAAACACCTGGGGCATTCTGTTGCCCAAGATTGGCGCCTCCTACAGTCTTACTAACAAGCTGGTGATGCGCGGCGGGTGGGGCTTATATCGCGCCCTTGGATTCGAACTCGGTGGCACCTCCACATGGGACACCACGACCAGTTACAACTACTCGCTCGACAACGGCCTGACACCCAGCTTGGCCTTCGTCAATGGCAACCCTTTCCCGAGTGGATTTACAACTCCGCCAGGTGACTCTCAGGGGCTGGCATCTGGAGATGGCGGCCCGATTTGGGCTGACAGTTGGGCCCGCAAAATTCCATACGCCCAGCAATTCTCGTTTGGATTCCAAGGGGAAGCCCGTGGTGGCATTGTTTGGGACGTAGAGTTTGTCGGCGCTCACACGGTCGACCTTCGCGCCGGAAGCCAGAAGGACCATTTAACACCGGCGCAATTCGCTCAAGGGCATACGACTCCGTCGTACCTGGATCAGCAGGTACAGAACCCCTTCTATGGCAATTCACTCATTCCGGTCACGGCCTTTCTGGGATCTGTCACCACGGTCCCTGTCTACGACATGATGGTGAACATGCCACAATATGACGCTCAGTGGGGACCCGAGGAGTGGGAATGGAATACGCCCTGGGGCTTTAGCAATTACACCTCGCTGGTCGCAAAGGCAGAGAAGAGATTCTCTGGAGGCGGACTGCTTAGCAACGGGCTGAATTTCACGACTGCCTTCACATGGGGCAAAGTGCTCAGCGCTACTGGGCTGTTGAATAACGGCCTTCTTGTCGATCCGGGACCCTACTATGGTATCGACAGCAGCGACCGTCCGTTTCTGTTCAGTTTCGGCGGCAATTACAAGCTCCCCATCGGCAAGGGCGGAATGCTCCTGCATGACGCTCATGGCGCGCTGGACAAGATCGTCGGCGGCTGGCAACTTAATTGGATCGTTAGCGATCAGAGTGGAAGTCCAGTCAGCTACCCCAACGGTATGCTCGACACCTGCGGGACATACAACATCAAGCCCACCACAAAGACATGGGGAAGTTATCTGAACAACTCGAGCCCCAACTGCTTCACCGGTTTCCCTGAGTACACGGCTGTTGCCCAAGGTCCATTGACAGTCGGCGTTCGCAACCCTTGGGCGGAGCAATCACAGGTCTCCGTTCAAAAGCAGTTCGCGATCCTCGAAAAAGCCACTCTGCAGTTCCGGGCTGAGGCTTTCAACCTAACCAACACGCCCATTTTTAACGGGCCAAACACAAGCAACCCAGGGTCGGCAATTCAGCGCGTGGCCGGCATTCCGGGAAATCTGCCGGGAGCGTATACGGGCTATGGCACCGTTGGGACATCAACCCAGAACAGCCCGCGGCAATTGCAACTGTCGCTGAAGATCTTGTTCTAAACTTCGGGTATTTCAAGCCGTTCATAGAGGCGCAGACTATCGCGCCTTCTAGGAACGGCCTCTCTTTACTTGCATGCACGAAACAGTGGGTGGAGAATCCCAGAGACGCACATCTTTCCTGGAAGAGTTAATCAGGGTTTTCTGTTGAGATTGCGGGCTGGTATCTAGACCGGTAGGTGTTGAACACATGCGGCAAATAATGCGCCAGATCGGAATCTTTGTTGCTACAGCTTCTGTGATGGTGGCATTTAGTGGCGCTGCCAATGGGAGTAGCGATGGAGGAGCGCCCCCTTCAACCTCTCCTAGCCAGATACATCGTGCTGCCCACGGTATACGGACGCTCCAGGGATGGTACAACTCATCCACGGGACTCTACGACACCACCGGCTGGTGGAATTCCGGCAATGCTATCACAGTGTTGGTGGACTACGCGCGTTTGAGCAAGTCAAAGCAATACAATTCAGTGCTGGCGAACACCTATACGGCCGCACAAAAGGCCAACCCCGGCTTCCTGAACAAGTTTTACGACGACGAGGGTTGGTGGGCGCTAGCCTGGATCGATGCCTTCGACCTCACCGGTGACCAGCGGTATTTGTCGATCGCCAAGTCGATCTTCGCCGATATGGCGGATGGTTGGGATGATACCTGCGGCGGAGGCATCTGGTGGAGCAAAGACCGGCGATACAAAAACGCCATTGCCAATGAGTTATTCTTCTCCGTTGCTGCGCACCTGGCGAACCGTGACTCGTCGAGCAGCACGCAGTACCTGGATTGGGCAAACAAGGAATGGAATTGGTTCGCGGGATCGGGAATGATTAACGCACAAGACCTTATCAATGACGGCCTCGTGACCAGCACCGGCCAGAATTCTGTAACCGGATGCAAGAATAACGGCCAAACTACATGGAGTTACAACCAAGGAGTTGTGCTAGGTGGGCTCACGGAACTTGCAAAGCTCAATCCCGACCCGTCTCTACCCCGGAGCGCCCAAAAGATTGCCATTGCGGCGATTGACAGACTCGTCGATTCCAATGGAGTCATGCATGACGCGTGCGAGCCAAACTGCGGAGCCGACGGAGTACAATTCAAGGGAATCTTCGTTCGCAACCTGATTGCTCTCTACGGCGCGGATCCTCAGGTAGCTTACAAATCCTTCGTAGATACGAATGCAAATGTCATCTGGACGCACTCGCAAGGCACAAACTTTCAGTTTGGTCAGGTGTGGTCGGGCCCATTCGACGCGGGCAATGCAGGCAGCGAGAGTTCCGCGCTCGACGCTATAGTCGGCGCTGCCATATTGCAAAAGGCAAAGTGAATGTTTCCATTGTGGGGCCACGCAGGAGTCTGTTATCGGCAGCTTATCGACCAATCGGATGAGGAAGCAGCTGTTAGTCTCGGTTTTGGCGGGCTCATGTTGCGGGCTTCTGTTTGGTTATGACATCGGCGCAATCTCTAGTTCAACATTGGAGCTGAAAACGTTTTTCGCGCTTTCAGCCCCCGCACTCGGAATTGCTGTTTCCTCTGCGCTATTTGGTACGATTGCGGGTTCGGTAGCAGCAGGATTTGTGACCGATGCAATCGATAGACGGGGAGCGCTGCTGGTCTCGGGACTACTCTACATGATCGCTTCACTAGGGGCTGCCTTCGCTTCCGCCTTTGCGCAATTCGTGATACTTCGCTTTGTGGGCGGCATAGCAATCGGACTCATCTCGGTAGCAACTCCGATGTACCTTGCTGAAATTGCCCCTGCGCAGATGCGGGGGCGCCTGGTAGGTAGCTTTCAAATCAATATCAGCATCGGTGTGGTCCTCGGGTTTGCCATGGGCTATTTCTTTTTATTTCATTCCCAACACGGTGCGGCATGGCGATATTCGTTGGCGTGTGGAGCTGTTCTCGCACTCGTGTGCGAGTCTCTGCTCCTCCAGGCCGTTCCAAGTCCGCGCTGGCTTGCACTGAAGCGTCGATTCGCCGAGGCGCAGGATAGCCTTGCAGTTCTTGGCTCAGCCGATCCGGCGACCGATCAGGAGCGCCTGGTCGATTCAGTCCATGAGTTCGGAGGCTTGGGGCAATCGAAGCTATTCTCGCGCCGGTACACACGGCCCATCCTCCTGGCTGCCAGCATTGCCATTTTCAACCAGCTCACCGGCGTGAATGTGCTTCTTTACTACATCCTTGATGTATTCACCGAACTCGGCTCGGGGCGTTTGAATGGGCGCAAGGATGCAATCGTCGTCGCTGCATTTAGCCTTCTGGTGACCATGGTCGCTGTTAGCGTCATTGACAAGGTTGGACGCAAGCCGCTTTTGCTGGCTGGCGCGGCAGGTATGGCCGCCTGCCTCCTCGCCCTCCCTGCCGTCCGCTACATGGGCTGGCCCGCCTCCTCAGTGATCATCATCCTGTTGTGCTATAGCTTGTTCTTCGCCTTTTCTCAGGGGACGGTTGTATGGGTCTACCTTAGCGAAATCTTCCCCCTGCCTGTTCGTGCCCGAGGCCAAAGCTTCGGAAGCACTGTGCATTGGGTTACCAATGCCCTCATCGTCGGATCTTTCCCGGTGATCGCAAACATTTTTGGCGGGAGAGTATTCGTGGCCCTTGCTGTTCTCATGGCCATACAGTTCTTTGTTGTTCTTTTTGTATATCCAGAAACAAAACACACTAGCCTGGAGTCGTTGGCGTCTGGCATTAGCTCTTAGACATTGACCAGAGGCAACGATAAACTGGCAGCCGGAAAGGGCGAGGTTCAATAGTTGATAGTCAAAAACGGTTCCGCAACCTTGGTTGATGTAGCACGAGCGGCCGGCGTATCTTTGAAGACGGCCTCGCGTGTTCTAAACGACTCACCGGAACTCCGGCCCGCAACCGCCGCCCGCGTCGGAGATTCCGCCATCGAGCAGTCGGAACTTCAGGTCATAATGAGACGTCAAATTGATGGCGTCATCCTGATCCCGGCGAGCAGTGGCAAGAGCAACCTTAAGCCGCTCCAGGCAAAGAATGTGCCGGTTGTTGTTTTCGACGAGCCTCTCCGTGGCCAGGAAGTGGATACCATCACCGTGACCAACCGCAAGTCGGCTCGTGAGGCCACCGAACATCTGCTCGCGCATGGCTACCGCCGGATTCTCGCCGTGGGCGCTCGGCCCCATTTGTACACCTGCTCTCAGCGCGTTGCCGGTTATCGTTCTGCAATAAGAGCTGCTGGGGCAGAAACTTTCGAACTTCTGGTCAAGCATGAGAACGACCTGACCCCGGAGATTCTTGCGACATTTCTCAAAGGTCCGAACAAGGTGGAGGCCATTTTTTCGCTGAATTGGGTCTGCACAATGTTGGTTCTGCGCGGGCTCAATGTTTTGAAGAAACGGATAACCAAAGATCTGGGGTTGATATCCTTTGATGACTTTGAACTTGCGGAAATGATTCCGCCGGGCTTGACAGTGGTCCGCCAGCCGTCACGTGAACTGGGACGCCAGGCCGCGAAGGATCTCTTCGACCGAATAGCGGATGTGAAAAAACATCCGGCTCGCAAGATCGTCCTCGGTACAGAGTTCATTATTCGCGGGTCCTGCGGATGCCCGCCCACGGTTTGGGTGTAACACTCAGCGCTTGAGATTGAATCAGCACCTCACTAGGCAGCATGGCGGACTTCGTATCCCTCCAACTGAAGCCTGTCAGCATCACGAAAGGCAGCCAGGTGAAGCATTTGCTTGTGCAGGTCCGGCCGCGCGTCAACCTGAGCAGGCTGCCCAAGATATCCTGGGTGTTACGCGTATGAGCCCGGCCAGCAGCGAGATCCATGTCGATAACAGCACAGGAGCCATGTTCGAGAAAGGCGCCCGAATCACGCAATGGCACCCGGTGCCGATCCCAGACTGCTGGCAACCGCAGCGGCCTGGGCCGTCTTCGGAGCCGCGCGACGGTGGTTTCAGACTCCTAACCGCATTCCCACTGAGGAATTGGCCGCAAAGAATGAAGCGATGGTCAAGCCGATCTTCCTTACCGCTTCCGTATAGGTTTGTCTCGAATATTAGCGACCTCGACGAAGACATCTACAAAGTACGGCCAACTCACAGGAGGGCCAGCACACCGGACCTGGATCGCTCTCGCGCTAAATTGCAGCTGACCTGTAGCGTGTTCTGACTTTACAATATGCAGATGGTGCCCGCGCATTCGCTCCCGATTCGCAGCATTCTGAAGATGTTGCTCGCAATTTCACTTTTGGCCGGCAACGCCCTTGCGCAAGAGAACCCGCCGCCCCCTGCTGCGGCGGGAAATGGCACCCTGTCCGTCCCGGCGCCCGCGCAGACGGCCGTTGAGACACCTATGGAGACGACCAAACGGTGTTGGCAATTGCTCACGGACAGCGTACAGGATGCCAAGCACACCGAAACCCGCACCCAGGCGCTCAACGCCTTGAGTAGCTTGGGATGGAGCGCGCGCGCGGACGGGTTGATTGCGGCCGCCATGAAGGACCCGAATCTGGATGTGCGTTCGGCGGCGATTCTCGCGGCAGGCAAGACCAAGTCGCGCTCACTCATTGAGCCAGTGAAAAAGCTCCTTGACGATACCGAGCCGCAAGTGGTCTTTGCGGCGGCTACGACTCTCTGGAAGCAATTCGCGGACAAGAGCGGCGAAGATATCCTGGCAGCCATTGCCGCGGGAGACCGTAAGGCGAATCCATCCCTGATTCATGGAGCGGAACACGATATCTCCCGCACCATCCATAGCCCATCGGCTTTGGAAAAGATCGGCATCGTGACCGGTGCGGGACTAGTGCTTGGACCTTTTGGATTTTCCGTCAGCGCGGTCGAATACGCGCGGAAGAATGGGGGAGACTCGGCTCGTATTCAAGCCATCGATCTTCTTGCAGAGGACAAGACCGAAGGCGTTCGCGATCAGATGAATTCTGCTCTCGACGATAAAGACCCCGGCGTGCGCGCCGCAGCGGTGAAGGTGTTGGGCAACTTTCACCGGTCACAGGACTCCAAGGCCATGACGTTGCTGGATGATTCCAAGCTGCCTGTTCGGCTAGCTGCGGCTGCCGCCTATATCGACTGCATGCGCAGCAGTGCAAAAACCGGTACTCCGCATCGTTAACACGGCCACCAGTCCATGGACAATCGACGGCTAGATTGCCTGGATCAATAGCTCGGAGTGGCTGGAGTACTACAGGTGTCGTAACGCTGTGCTCCAACTGCAGAAGGACTTCAAGAGGCATTCGGGCTCAACGGCCAAGATGTTTGTCAAAGAATGCGGTGATTTCTCCAAATGCCTCACTGGTCTCCGGCACGCGATCGTCGAACTGATATTGGGCGCGCGACTCGCCTTCAAAGACTTCGAGCTGAGCTTCGACGCGGGCCTCACGCAGCTTGCGGTGAACGCGCACGGTGTTGCTGCGAATGCACCCCATCCAATTGCAGCTCCCGCAATTACGCGCTCTCCTACACTTACGACTTGGCGGGCAATATGCTCAGTTCGACTGACGGAGCTGGCGTGACCTCCACTTACACTTACTCGGTCGCCAAAGAGCTTGAGTCGCTCACCAGTTCGCTCAACGAACACTTGGAGCGATTGAAAAGGCGGCTACTCCGGCGATGGCGGCTGCGACAGCGACCGATATTGCGGCCCACGTTCTGAAGGGGACCCAAGACTGAACAATGGTTCCGAACGGGACCTCATAAGGAGAGGCATTCCCATGAACAGCCGTAAGACGCAAAAGACGAAATTTCCAAGCGCAATTACGCTCGCAACACGAATACTCGCACGAAGTGGAGCCGCTGTCGAATCCGATGGCCTCGGGACGAGATTCTCCGTGCCGATCGTATCCGCGTCTCGTACAGAGGGGCCACGTTGCCTAAAGCCTATCCGCGATGGCAGAGACCCTGGAAGTTTGGGTGATGCGGCGCGCGTTACCCCATAGAAGCATGTAGCCAAAGCGCCAAATAGTCCGTATTATACAAAACCAGATTCCTCCTTCCTCCCCTCCCCGCTGTTGTGATTGTTCGAGAAACGAGGTGACGTATAACATGTCGTTGGACTCGTCCCGCACCTTGTTGCAGGTCT
>JBELAI010000058.1:0-29846 GCA_049508975.1 Occallatibacter sp.
GACCATCCTGAAGAAGATAGCAAGGTCTCTGCCATCCAAAGATGTTAAAGGCTGGCGATCCCCACGGAGTGCACTCATACTTCCGGTCGCCCATCAGAAATTCAAGAAACAGTGGCGACATATTGAACTTCCAGGTGGGTTTTCTATTCGAAAGAACCGCTCTGAAAAGCTTCCTCACCCGCGCCCTGCCCATGAAGTGAGTCTGATCCGGCGCTTTGTCGTAGCTGTATCCGGGCGAAAGCACGATCCCTTCCACGCCCATATCCATCACTTCGTCAAAGAAGCCACGCACGCTGTTCGGATCGGTCCCGTCAAAGAAGGTCGCATTCGTCGTCACCCTGAAACCACGCTTCACAGCCTCCTTGATGCCCTCGATAGCAATGTCATATCCGCCCTCGCGGCAGACCGAAAAATCATGATGCTCGCGCTGCCCATCCAGGTGCACTGAGAAGGTCAAATACTTCGACGGCGTAAACTCCGGCAACCTGCGCTTCAACTCGAGAGCATTTGTGCAAAGGTAGATATATTTCTTGCGCGCAACCAGGCCGTTAACGATCTCCACAATCTGCGGATGAAGCAGAGGTTCCCCGCCAGGCAGCGACACCATCGGCACGCCGCACTCTTCCACCGCAGCGAAGCACTCTTCGGGCGATAGCTGCTTCTTCAAAATATGTGGCGGATATTGCACCTTGCCGCAGCCGGCACAGGCCAGGTTGCAGCGGAAGAGCGGCTCAAGCATCAGCACCAGCGGATAGCGCTTCTCGCCGGCCAGCTTCTTCTTGATCACGTAAGTTGCAACCGTCCACATCTGTGAGATTGGAACAGCCATAGTTGAGTTTTCCTCCAGTACGTAGCTGCTAGCCGCTAGCTTTTAGCTCCTAGCCAAAAAAACAAATTCCACCCAAAATGTTCGAAACGCAATGCATCAGCTAGAGGCTGAAAGCTAGCAGCTAGAAGCTGTTGTTCCTTTCCATAGCCCGCTTGTATCCCGTCAAAGCCAGCAGCGGAAAGTACTGCCTGTACATCTCGTAAGACAGATAAAAGACTCGTGGGAAGCCAGTTCCAGTGTAAATGGCCTGTCGCGTCCACGCCGTTCCCGATGTCTCATCCCAGCTTCCATTCGCCTGCTGTCGCGTCAGCAGCCAGCGCACACCTTTGGCAATCGAATCCGACCGGTCATCCCCCGCAGCCAGCAATCCCAGCAGCGCCCATGCCGTTTGCGACGGTGTACTCGGCCCCACGCCGCGCGTATTCGGATCGTCGTAGCTGCCGCAAGTCTCGCCCCAGCCGCCATCCGGATTCTGCACCATCCGAATCCACTCCGCCGCCTGCTGAATCTGCGGCTCCAGATGATCGATTCCGATCGCTTCCAAACCTCTCAGCACCAAAAAAGTGCCGTAGATGTAGTTCACGCCCCAGCGCCCAAACCAGCTTCCATCCGGCTCCTGTTCGCTGAGAATAAACTTGATCGCCTTGTCCACACGCTTGTCGCCGCGCGTGTAACCATAGGTCGCCAGCATCTCCAGAATTCTGCCCGTAATGTCCACCGTCGGCGGATCGAGCATCGCATTATGGTCCGCGAATGGAATGTACTGGAAGATCATCTTGGTGTTGTCTTTGTCGAAGCTGCCCCAGCCGCCGTTTTTGCACTGCATGGCAAACTCCCACTCAATGGCTCGCTGCGCGACCTTATGCTGATACGCTTCGCGCGGATTCTCCACTTTGTTCAACGCCAGTAGCACCTGCGCCGTGTCGTCTGTGTCCGGATAAAACTCATTGTTGAATTCGAAGTACCAGCCGCCCGGTTCAGTGTTGGGCGACTTCACAGCCCAGTCGCCCTTGTGCCGCACTTCCTTGGCCAGCATCCAGTCCGCCGCCTTGATCATGCGCGGATCTGTGGGCGATACGCCAGCCTCGCCGAGCGCATACACCGCCTGTGCCGTATCCCACACCGGCGAAACGGCCGGCTGCATGCGGAATGTTTTTTCGGGAACATCCGGCGTCGCCGTCTGCTCAATGCCCAGCTTCTCAAACTCGTCGCGCGCGCGAATCACCTGCGGATCGTCCTCGGAATAGCCCAGGCACCGCAGCGCAATAATCGCATTCAGCATGGCCGGATAAATCGCGCCCAGACCGTCTGTCATTTCAAGTCGCGCCAGCATCCACTTCTCGGCCTTCTTCAACGCCAGCTTGCGCAGCGGCCGCAGATGCACCGCCTCCGCAAAATGCAGAATCCGGTCCACCATCAGGAAGAAGTTCCGCCACGAGACGACTTTCTTGCGGTCCATCTTCAGCCGGAGTTCCGCATTCGCTCGCCCGCCAACATACAGCTCATCGATTCCCTGCTCCGGCGAAATCCGCTTGAACGGCTTCTTGGCATAAATAATCGCCAGCGGAACCAGAATCGATCGCGACCACGAGGAGATCTCGTAGATATTGAAGTAAAACCAATTCGGAAAAAGAACAATCTCCGGTGGAATCGCCGGCACCGCATCGTAGTCGTACTCGCCCAGTGCACAGAGATACATCTTGGTGAATGTATTCGTCGCGACCACGCCGCCATGCGCCAGCACCCACTCGCGGCACCTGACCAGCCGCGGATCGTCACGCCCAATCCCCATCAACTTGGCTGAGGAGTAGCACTTTACCGAAAGCGAGATATTTCCCGGTCCGTTTGGATACAGGCTCCAGCTGCCGTCCTCATTCTGATAGCGCATCATCTCAGTGAACGCGCGGCGCAGCCGCCCTGGATCACCGCTTTCCAGCAGCGTATGCAGGAAAATGTAGTCGGCCTCGAGCATCGAGTCGCCTTCCAGTTCCCCGCACCAATATCCGTCTGGATGCTGCACAGAAAGCAGATACTCTCTCGACTGCTCTATAGCCGATTCCACATCCGCCAAATCCGCGTCGATGCGTCCAAAGCGCGGCGCCGCAACCCTAGACGTTGCAGTTTCAACTGCCAGGCCCATTGCAACACCGGATTGCTTTTTGCCCTGCTGATTACTCATTCGTTTTAAAACGCCTCAGGATTCAACAGCTGCCGTTAGCCGCCAGCTTGCAGCTTGCAGTCCCTAGTCCCTTAGTCCCTTAGTCCCTGCTTTTCGTTCCCTATTCCCTATTCCCTGCTTTGTTAAACCGGCAGCATCTCCGCCCCGCCCGCGCTGCCAATCGCCTGCACGATTTCCGGCGGCAGCCCGAACCGGACGTTCTCCGGCATCACTTCAACTTCTTCGACGCTGCCGAACCCGTTCAGTCGCAAATAATTAACAACGTCTTCCACCAGCACTTCCGGCGCCGAAGCCCCCGCCGTCACCGCCACCGTGTTCACGCCTGCAAGCCAATTCGGGTCGATCGCCTGCGAGTTATCAATCAGATACCCCACTGTTCCCAAATTCCGCGAAACCTCGACCAGCCGGTTTGAATTCGAACTGTTCGTCGATCCCACCACCAGCACCAGCCCCGCATTGTGCGCCACATTCCGCACCGCAACCTGCCGGTTTTCAGTCGCATAGCAAATATCCTGCGAATGCGGGCCGGCGATGTTGGGAAATTTCTCCTTCAACGCGTGAATGATGTCCCGCGCTTCGTCAAGGCTCAATGTGGTCTGCGTCAGGTAAGCGACCCGATTCGGGTCCGGAACTTCAAGCTGTGCCACTTCGGCAACATTCGAAACAACTTGCGTCACATCCGGCGCTTCGCCCAGCGTGCCTTCAATCTCATCGTGGTCGCGGTGCCCAATCAGCACCAGCGAATAACCTTGCTTGGCAAACTTGACCGCCTCAATGTGTACCTTGGTCACCAGCGGACAGGTCGCGTCAATTACTCTCAACCCCCGCCCTTTGCTCCGCTCCCGCACCGCCGGCGAAACTCCGTGCGCGGAATAAATAACCCGCTGCCCATCGGGCACATCGTCGATTTCATGAACAAAGATCGCGCCTTTTTCCGCCAATTCATTCACAACATAGCGGTTATGCACAATTTCCCGGCGCACGTAAATGGGCGCGCCAAAGGTTTCCAAAGCGATCTTTACGATGTCGATCGCGCGCACCACTCCGGCGCAAAAGCCTCGCGGCTTCAGCAACAACACCCTTTTCTGGCTGGGGGAAGTCTCGGCGTGGTTTCCGTTCGAGATGGGTTCAAGCAGTGTTGTAGTCACATCACCCAGTATACCAATCGCCGCGTTAATGCGACAGCAGAGAAGATGCTGAGATCGGATCCGGGCCGTCAAAAAGCGGGGCCTCGAGCATCCGGTGCCTGGGCTGGAAGATCGACTCCAGCAGGTATCGGGAAACAGGGTTCAGCGAGGTGACGGATCAGCCGCCCGGTGAGTTCGCCATGGGCTTTGAACCTTGTAGCACGGTGTCGCGGTGACGCTGGCTTTGTTCACGGTCAGCAGCTTCCGGCGAACAAGCCACCCCACAGCGGTTTGCGCTGAACTCTTCGAGACTCCGATCGACTCCGCAAGTTCCTGGTAGCTGATCTGGACAGCTAAGCCAAGGCGTTGCTGTTCTGCCGCAAGCCACAGGTAGACAAGAAAACTCACCGGCCTCTTGTCGTGTCCGACCAGGTCGCGCATCAACACATCGGTCACATAATCGTCGACGGTGGGCATGGCTATACCTATCGTTAGTATAGCGGTAACTACCTGATTGCAATGCGAAAATGTGCCGGATATAGTGCGAGAATCTCAACCCGGAGGGAACACATGATTCGTGGAATTAAGATCGTCAGCATTCCGGTTCGCAACCAGGATGCTTCGTTGAAGTTCTATACCGAAAAAATGGGATTCAAGGTCGCAACCGATCAGCATTTCGGGCCTGGCCAACGATGGATTGAACTGCTGATCCCCGGCTCGGACGTCAACCTGGCGCTGTTTACCCCCGAGGGCCACGAAAACCGCATCGGTGGATTTCAGCCGATGACTTTCTGGTGCGACGATGTATTCGCCACCGCGAACCTGCTCAAATCGAAGGGAGTGGAATTGGCCGCCGAGCCGAAGAAAGAGGTCTGGGGGACCATGGCAAAGTTCAAAGATCCCGATGGGAATGAGTTTGTGTTCTCCAGCCGATGAGGTAAGGACAGGGTCGACAGTTGCCGAGCAAAGCCGCGACGCAGCCGAGGGGGAGAATCCCGGGTCTCCAAGGCGAGCCCCCCGGCGCAAACGGCTAGCGCACTCCGCTGACGCATTCTTCCTTACTCCGACGCGTACAGGTCAAGGGACGAAAGCAATGCGAACCGGAGAGGTCACCATGAAGCATAAAGCAGCGATCCTAAGCGCGACGGCAATAATGGGCATCATCGGTGTTACAGGCTGCTTCAGCCAGCGGGGAAACTCCGGCCCAGGCGGCGTTGCACGCCTCCTCAATGCGTCGTGGACCCCCAGCGCCATCTCCTGGACCAGCGGCCGAACCGGCGAGATCAAAGACCCTGCCCTTGGCGAAACCGCCTATACGACGACGATCCCCTCAGGCTGGAAATTTGTCGGCACGATTCTGCGCCCCGGAGGCTGCTACCGCCCGGCCGTCGCAGCGGACGGTCTCTCCTATACCGTGCTCGCCCCTGACGGTTACACAGCTGTAGGCCAGTTGCCCGGCTCCTCATGGAATTCGAATAACAGCGTTAACCCACAGGGCGCCAAATGCGAGCCCGTCCCCATCAACTCCGCTGCCGGATTTCTGCTCAACATCGCCGTGCCAAACATGCATCCAAACGCCACCAAAGTGACGATGGTGCCGCCCACGCCGCAGATGCAAAGCAACCTGGAAAGAATGCGCCGCGAGGCTGCACAGTCTCCCACCTACGGAACGCAGTCGCGCCGCTTCATCGACACCGGCCGCGTCCGCGTGGAATATATGGCCGGCGACCAGCCCATGGATGAGATTCTATTTGCCCTGCTCGACTGCCAGGAGGCGACCATGCCGGCCTATCCCGCGTTACACCGCGCGGCGCGGACCGATCGGCACTGCAACGTTCACGGAATCCCCTTCCGGCGCGCACCAAAAGGCGAGTTGGATGCTCTGCTCGCAACCAACCCCACGGGGCCGAAGATCGACCAGGCATGGGATCAGCATATTCAGCAGAAAATGATGGAAGCGTTCGCGCAATATCAGAAGGCAAGCAACGCGCAATTCGCAGCCATCCAGAAGCATTTCGCCGATGTGACCGCTGGCATGCTTGCGCGTGGCAAACAATTCCAAGCGCAACAGCAGAACAGTTTTGAACATGCCATGGCCAACGACCGCGCCAATCAAGATGCCATCGACCACGCCGCCCGCCTGTCCGTGTTGGACTCTCTCAACCGGCAGGACTTCATCGATCCAACGACCGGCCAGAAAATCGAGACCTCCAACCAGTTCACGCACAACTGGATCTCTTCCGACAAGAACAGCGTGGTGTTAGGTGCCGACCCGACATTCGATCCCAACGGCGCCGTTGATCCAATTCGCGAATCATGGACAGAACTGATCCCCGCGGACTGACCTGAGCCCGAGGACCGATCTGAATTGGACCAATGCGAGATCGACCAATGCGGCTATCCATTGTCTTGTCTCCAATGCTCATTTCAGAGACCAGACCTGTCATCCTGAGCGAAGCGTACTTCAGCGGAGTCGAAGGACCTGCTTTTCGGGACTTACGGCCCGAGCACCTTGGTAGCAAAAAAGGCTGCCCTGATCGACATTGGTCGGACTGGAAGCTACCATTGGTCTGGGACTTTTCGCCGGCATCCTGTGAATATGGAAGAATTGCTTGTTGCGCTGCTTGCCGGCATTGCCGAACTGCTCGGAGAAGTGCTTATTGAGTTGGTTGCGGAAGCCTTGACTGCCTTCGTTGTTCGCGCTTTCCGCAGTGTCTTTGGAGAATCAATGGCCTTCGGCACTATCCTGGCCGCGCTCGGGTATCTGATGTTGGGTGCCGTTTTCGGCGGCCTAAGCGTAATTATCCTTCCACATCCCCTTATCCATCCAACCAGAATTCACGGCGCCAGCCTCGTAATCAGCCCGATCGTTACAGGTCTGATCATGGCGCAGATTGGCCTTGTGCGTCGCCGCAATGATAAAGACGTGCTTCGAATTGAGAGTTTTGGTTACGGGTTCACATTGGCTTTGGGAGCCGCAATCGCTCGTTTCCTCTTTGTGAGGTAAGGCCGATGCGCCGCCACGATGCATTCAGCGTTTCGGCGCGATGTCTCGCGAAATCCACCATAGCACCTCCCCAAACACCTTCCACTTCAAAACATTGCTGATATCCAGCGGCGCGTACTTATGATTCGCGGACACCAGCACATCCGCCCCGGCAAGCCGATGGAGCCGCGCGACCTTGAATCCAAGGTCCCGATGAGAAACCACAACAAGCCGCTGATTAAGCTGGTCCCGGTCATCCACCACGGTGTCCACGAAGATGATCGAATCAGGAGGAATGAGCGGAACCATCGAGTCACCGGAGAGGTTCATGCCGATCATGTAATCAGGGTGCGGACACCACGACAATGGCGCGAACAGCACCTCTTCGATTTCGGTTTGAAAGAGACTGATATTTTCCTTGGGCGGAATCCGGTCGCCGAACGCGTCGACTTTCAGCAGTGGAATCGCTACCACATTTTCCTTGCCGGACAGATGCTGAGAAACTCTCTCGCTGGCAATCAGGCGGAAATCCGCCAGACTGGCTCGAAGCGATGAAATCGCATTAAAAGAATCCTCGTCCGGCAGGTCCGAGGGCTCCATCCCGGCCTGGGCCCAGAAATACTTCCCTTCCGGGCGGCCTGCAAGGTTACCAAGCGCAATATAGCCTTCCGCCGTCGGCCTGTGCGTGCCCTGTACCCAGCGGGAAAGAGTAGGCGGCGACACCCCAATGCGCCCCGCCAAATCCGCCTGAGTTAAGTTCAAATCGACCAGCAGCCGCCGGATTCGATTCGACCATTCCGGAGATGCTGTCTTCCGTACCACCATCTGGACTCCTCCGGGATTGAGGGTTTGGATTTCATTTGCGTAATGTCGCTAATGAAATCAACAGCTTACCGACCTTCACAGGTATCCTAACAGGGACATTCGCGCATCTTATCAACGAAGGCGGAAACACCCCGCGGAGCCAGCTATAAACTGAACAGGTACCCAGGGAAGCCTATCTCTTATAAAAACGAAAGGAAGAAGTCTCTTTCCTTTTGCCATTCGTGGCAAATGGACTACCACTCAATTTAAAACTGCAAACTACCTGTCATTGGGGCCGCTAAATGTCTGGAAAATCCGCAAATCGCAAAGTCCTCGTCCTGGACGACGAGGAGGCCATCGCTGACACCCTTGCCGTAATTCTACGGACGCGCGGATATGCAATCAAGGTTGCTTATTCGGCAGAAACAGCGATAGAAATAATTTCCGACTGGACCCCGGACGTAGCAATTGTCGATGTGATGCTTCCGTTGATGAATGGAATCGATTTCTCAATCGTGCTCAAGTCGAACCATCCGGATTGCAAGGTCGTTCTCTTTTCAGGCCAGCCGGACACCAGCACTCTCTTAGCGGAGGCGGCGCGACACGGCCATTACTTCGACATTCTCGCCAAGCCCCTGCATCCAGCTTTCATTCTGGACAAGGTGGAGAGTTTGCTGACCGCAAACCAGAGGCCCCTTACCGACGCTTGATATTGCCTTAGCGGCTGGCCGCGATCATCTGCCCCGCATGTTGCAGACTCGTGTCCGTCACCTTCGCTCCGCTCAACATACGCGCCACTTCATGCATCCGCGCGCGATCATCCAGCAGCCGCACCTGCATCTTCGTCCGCCCGTCGGACTCGCGCTTGTCGATCAGAAAATGCTGATCCGCGAACGCCGCAATCTGCGGCAAATGCGTTACGCAAAGCACCTGCTGCCCCTTGCTCAGAGCCTTCAGCTTCTGTCCGACCGCCTCTGCCGCGCGCCCGCCAATGCCGATATCGATTTCGTCAAACACCAGCGTCCGCGGCGCCACGGATTTCTTTCTCAGCTTGGCCGGAGCTGAATGAAATGGGCCTTCTTCCACGCTGACCTTCAAGGCCAGCATCACCCGGCTCATCTCGCCGCCCGAAGCAATCTCATGCAAAGCCTTCAGAGGCTCGCCGGCGTTAGTCGCTATCCGGTACTCGACGGTGTCCCAGCCAGCGCCCGTCCAGCCCGTCTCGTTTTCGTCTGAATGAACATCGATCTCAAACCGAACCTTCATAGCCAACGAGTTGATCTGCCCCTCGGCCAGTTTCGCCAGCTTGCCCGCAGCCGCCTTCCGCTCCATCGTCAGCGCGCCGGCCGCTGTTCGATAGGCGCGAACTGCGTCGGCGAGTGCGGTGCGCAGTACCTTCAAAATCTCGTCCTTGTCCTCCACCTCGGCCAGCTTTTGCGCCACATCCTCGCCGAACCCAATCACCTCTGCAACCGTCTTGCCATATTTGCGCTTCAGACGATCCAGCGCAGCCAGCCGGTCTTCAATCTCCGCCAGCCGCTCCGGCGATGCGTCAATGGCATCCGCATAATCGCGAATGCTCGCGCTTACATCGCCCAGCGTCGCTCGCGCCGACTCCAACTGCTGCACCGCCTCAGCAAACCGCCCATCGTACCGCGCCAGTTCTTCAACATTGCGCACCGCCGCGCGCAGCGACACCTCCGCCGAGGCCCCGCCCTCATAGAGCTGCTCAAACGCGCCCATCGCCGCCGCGTAGAGCTTTTCTGAATTCGCCAGCACACGCTTTTCCGTCTCCAGCGCTTCGTCTTCGCCGGCTTCCAACCGCGCCGCCTCAATCTCCTTGCGCTGATAGCTCCACAGATCCACCATGCGCAGACGATCCTGCTCGCCCTCAATCAATTCGTTCAGCTTTTCCTCAGCGGTACGCCACCGCGCGTAGGCCGCGCCGATCTCCTCGGTTGAAATCCCCGCAAACCGGTCCAGCAGGATCCGTTGCTGTGCCTGGTCGAAGCTGGTCAGCGACTCGCTCTGCGCATGAACCAGCGCCAGTTCAGGCGCCAGTTGCTTCAGAACTGCGACGGTGGCCGGCTGGTTGTTCACAAAAACCCGGCCTTTTCCCGTAGAGAGAATCTCCCGGCGCAGAATGATCTCGTTGCCTTCTGCGTCGATCCCGTTTTCTTCCAGAATCGTCTCCGCTCCCGCCGTCGCCTCAAACACGCACGAAACCACAGCCTTTTCGGCGCCATGCCGGACCACTTCCGACGATGCTTTTCCGCCCATCAGCAGCGCCAGCGCGTCCACCAGGATGGACTTGCCCGCACCCGTCTCCCCCGTCAGCAGGTTCAGCCCCGGCCCAAACACCGCAATGGCATGGTCGATAACCGCATAGTTTTCAGCTCGTAGTTCAACAAGCATCTGTTCGGAATCCTCGTGCGGCTTTTTCGACGGCTGGGACCATGGTAGGCGAGAGCCTCAGCCGAAGACAATCCGAGCGAAGCATAGCACGAACGCCACGGCACAGAGCTGTGGCTGAACCATCGCTGTTACCGGGGTGGGCAGCTGGGTGCCCAAGGTCTCGATTCTGAGACCTGGGAAACCTCAGACCAAAACATCCAAAGTTAGATTTATACAATCAGAAGGTGAAGCGACCACCCACCGTCGGAGCAAAGTTGTTATCGGAGTTATAGGGCACACCGGGGCCATGAGGAATCGCGATAGCCAAACCACCGCTCACCCAGGAATACGCAGCACCGGCAAACGTGTCGAAACGTTTGGTGAAGTGATGATCCACGTAGAACGACCCCTCGTTGAGGGTGCCCGCGCAGGAAGCACGGAAACCGGCTGCGACCGAGCAGGCAGGCGGTCTACGAAAGTCGTTCTGTCGCTGTTGATACCAGGCGAAAGTGAAGTCGGTTTTGCGGTCGTAGGTGTACTTCGCACCCGTCCACCAGATATTCACCAGCTTCTCAGAATCAAGATTATTATCCTCGACCCCACTCATGAAATACCCTCCCTGGTCCGAAGCGCCAACGCCCAACGGGTTCTTCGGGTTATTCATCCAGATGTATTCGTAGCCGGCAAATACCTTGAACGGCTCCGTCGAATACTTGGCAGTCGCCATTACCGCGTTGTTGTCCGTCACGATGCCATATACGGTGTTATTCGTTGCGATCAGATTGGCCCCTGTGATTTGATTTGTATTGATGCTGTCCGTGGTCGACTGATAGGGTGCCGCCAGGCTTTGAGGCCCCAGCAAGGGATTCAATACGCTGATCGCCTGGTTGTAATGTTGGTAGACGAGGTCGCCAAAGAATTTGCTCAATTTCCCGCCGAGGTTGAATCCATAGGCGTTGTTATGCGCCGCTTCCGGGGTACAGTTGGCAGCCGTCCAGCCTGCGGAGGCCGAGAAGCAGCCGGCCGATCCGTCGGCGAATTTATACATCGTGCCGAAATGTACCGGCCCATACACGATGCGATATTTCAGTGCGTCGTCCCAGCGGCTGTCCTCGGTGTCTCCGCCGCCGGCCATCGTGCCGTTATACCCGATGTACGAAAACGCATACCCGCCTCCTGCCGGATCGTATTGCAGCATCGTATCGGTGCCGAGAGAGCGCTGACGGCCGAAGGTCAGCGTGCCGGCATACTTGGACGATACACCGCCATAATATTCGTCATTGAACGGCTGGCCCGCGCGCGCGCCGTCGATGGCTTCAGAATAGCTCGCTCTGGGAAGGCCGTTGTTGATGGTTTGGGTGGCTGACGCGTTGGCAAGCAGGCCGGAATTCGGATTGATGCCGGTTGAAGCATTGAACACAACGAACCAGTCATGCAGAAACTCTTCCCTGCCCCGGATGCCCAGCCCCGTCTGCTGCAGGTTGTTCGGTGCGACGACGAATCGATGTTGGTAGCCGTTTCGGTTTACCAGGGATTCGCCTTCATAGTTATAGCCGTTTTCCGGCAAGCCGTGACTGACCCAGCCGACGCCGATGTCGTACGCACCATAAACCGTGATGCCGTGCCAGGTCAGCGCGCAATCGGTGGTGGCGAAATCGTGTGCGCTCGTGCAAGGGTCGGGGGTCTTCGCCTGCGTCCTCGTTTCGGGAGCGGTAACCTGTCCGACTGCGAGCGTCGGTGAGAGGGATTGGAGAAGAACGAAAAGGGCGGCGGCGAGCAGGCCCTTCGGGGTTGCGGGCGTCGGGGAAGTCCACATGAATCGATATTATACGAATCAGATTCATTGTTTTATACGAATCGCTCAGGAAAATTCGCGTATGTATCGCGGTCTGAGACGGCCGTCCGTTGGCGCCTGCGGTTCAAGTTGCAACGAGATGATTCATTAGCTGAAGGCAGTCGCCCTCTTCCCGGAGGGAAGGAACGAAAATAGCCCCGGATGGAGCGAAGCGCAATCCGGGGAAGGCGTCCCGATCCATTGTTCGCGTCCTGTAGGGACGCGGTGAATCTCTCTTCCAACTCGACCGCCTTAATGCGATTGCCCCGGCTCATCTCCGGGGTATATTCAGCCCCTCGTATGTACGCCTATACTCTGAATTCGGGGAAAGGAGAGCACATGGCTGAGCCTGAACACATGTTCACGCCGCGTGAGGCTGCCGCGGCCATTGGCGTGAGCTACGCGACCATCAAGAAATGGATCCTCGCGGGCACTTTGAAGACCGTCCAGACTCCCGGCGGACACCACCGGATCGCCGAAAGCGCCCTGGCGCCCTTCACAACCGCACCCGCCAAAAGCAAGCCGGGCGGCAAGCAAATCCAGTCGCGGGAGCGGTTCCGCACCGTAAGCGGCCGTAACCAGCTTGTCGGGACCATCGTCGAGGTGAAGATTCGCGGGATCCTTGCCCAGGTGGTGCTTGCCATCGGCGAGCAGCGGATTACCTCCATCATCACCGCAGATGCGGCACGCGAGATGCAGTTGCGCAAAGGCCAAACCGCCGCGGCCCTCATGAAAGCCACGTCCGTGATGATCGAGCGCGTTTGAAACACAGACTATCGAAACACAGACTATCTCCAATGTTCATAACCAACCGGAGACTGTCATTCTGAGCGAACGGGGCCCCAAACGTTTTTAAGTTTGGGGGTGGTGAGTCGAAGAATCTGCTTCTGTCGTTCGTGAGTTTGACAGCCTTCCTTGGCGCCAGGGCGCTGGAGAGCAACCCCCGGCCCCGCACCAAATCGATGACTTGGAAGCGCCCACCCCGTCTGATACCGTGAATAGTGAGGTGAATGACGATTCTTACCGCTGCCTTCCTCTTTCTAATTCAGGCTGACAGTGGCGCCGCCCCGTCAGGCTCTTCGGGGCCAACCGCCCTTTTGGACTTGCTCCACAACATTGGCGCCGTGGCCACCGCTGTGCTCATCCTGCTGCTGATCTCCAGCCTTTACTCGTGGACTGTCATCTTCAGCAAGATGTCCACCTTCGGCAAGGCCACCAAAGAGAGCCGCCGGTTCATTCGCGCCTTTCGCAAGGCCAGCCGTTTGCAGGAGATCGCCACCCTCGCCGCGGATTGCAAGGCCAGCCCCCTGGCGCAGGTGTTTGAAGATGTGTACGAAACCTACAAGCGCCAGACCGGCGGCTCCGGCCCGCCGCGCAGCCTGACCTCCATCGAGCGCTCGGCCCAGACCGCGGCCAGCGAGGCCATCACCAGCCTGGAACGCAGATTGTCCTGGCTGGCTACCATTGCGTCGGTCAGCCCTTTTGTGGGGCTGTTCGGCACTGTCATGGGCATCATCGATGCCTTCCAGGGCCTGGGCAACGCCGGCGCAGCGACTCTTCGCGCCGTCGCACCCGGAATCTCTGAGGCCCTGATCACCACCGCGGCCGGCCTGTTTGTCGCCGTTCCCGCCGTTGTGGCATACAACCAGTTCAACGCCCGTATCCGCGTCTTCGCCGCCGCGGTCGACGACTTTTGCCGGGAATTGCTGAACTCGCTGGAGGAGATTCCCGTACGCGCTCCCCAGGCTGCTCGCCCCACCGGCCTTGCCGCCGGCCCCGAACCCACCCGGGAGGTGGACCGTGGCCTTTACAAGTAGCAACGGCCAAACCCGTTCCTCGCTGGCGGAGATCAACATCACTCCTCTGGTGGACGTGGTCCTGGTGTTGCTGGTCATCTTCATGATCACCGCGCCGGTATTGCAATCTGGAATCGATGTCTCCGTGCCCAAAACGCGCACCGTCAAGGAGATTACCGAGCAGCGACTGGTGCTCACAATCGATAAGAGTCAACAGGTATTTCTCGGCGATCAATTGGTCAACATCCATGACATCGCCGGGAAGCTTCGCCAGCAGGGCACGGACCCCACGCACCAGGTAATTTATCTAAGAGCCGACGAGAGCGTCCCGTTCGGCGTCTTTGCCACCTTGATGGACGCAGTGAAACAAGCCGGCATTACTAACGTCTCAATTGTGACCCAGCCGCTGGAAGCCAAAGCAGCAACGGCCGGTGGCCAGTAACCAAAAAAACTTTGTCATCCTGAGCGGAGCGTTTTTCAGCGGAGTCGAAGGACCTGCTTCATCGGGTACTTCGGCTGATCGTCAATAAGACTAGTCGTCCTGAGCGACCGAAGCGCAGCGTAGGAAGTCGAAGGACCTGCTTCATCGGGTACTTCGGCTAACAGGTAAACGATGGACAGCATTCTCGAAGGCGCCGAGCAACTGGAACGGGAACTAACCCCCGACCCAGTCGCTGCGCCCGCCACCGGATCGATAGTACTGCATGCTGCGCTCTTCGGAAGCATCCTGGCTTATGGCCTCATCAACGGATTCATGCACCACAATTTCTGGGGCGCTCCCGGTCCTGGCAGCGCCATTCAAGTAACGCTCACATCAAGCGCTATTCCCTTGCCGTCCGACCAGCCCAAAAACGACAACGTTCTTCCCTCTGAAAAGCCGAGCCCGGCCCCGGCACCGCCCGAACCGAAGGCCAAAGAGGCAGTGGACGAGAAGGCCATTCCGATCCTGGGCAAGGAAAAAAAGCCGGAGAAAGAAATCAAGGCCGCGCCAAAAGCGCCGCCTAAGCCGGATAACCGCATCCAATATGGCGAGCAGGCTGGTTCCAAGCTTTCCCGCTCCACCGTTTCACAGCCCGGCGCAGCCGATCAGCCGGTGAGTGTGAATAACGGTGACTTCGGGACCCGTTTCGGCTGGTATGTGAACGTCATCAAACTGAAGGTGAGCCAAAACTGGCTTCGTGGAACGGTCGATCCTCGTACTCCGAGGGGCGCTTCCGTCCAGATTTACTTTAAGGTGGATCGCCATGGCGCCCCATCCAACTTCCGTGTCAACACTTCAAGTGGTAGTCCCACGCTTGACAAATCGTGTCTTGATGCCACGCGAAGGGTTGACACATTTGGCGACCTGCCCAGGGAATCCAACGATCAATGGCTCGATGTGACCTATGATTGTACGTATTAGTGCCCTGAGCCTGAAACACGCATCACAAACTTGGCTGTCATCCTGAGCGAACGGGGCCCCAAACGTTTTTCAGTTTGGGGGTGGTGAGTCGAAGGATCTGCATTTGTCTCTCGTGACTTCTACTACGGACTTCGGACTCAGTACATTAGAGCCAAAGCATCAGGCTTTTGAGTCCCGGCGCATGGAATCGCGCCTTTCCCACAACGATTGAGGAAGGACTATTGTTCGCATGAAGGCTTACCCCCGGCTTCTCCCCATTTCCGTTTTTCTGCTGCTCATCTCTGCCGTTCCCCATCTTCGCGCCCAGGACTGGGTCCACACCGGAACCAACCTTGGCGCCGACCGGATTCGCATCGCCGCTGCCGACTTCAAGCCGGGCGGCGCCGATCCCCAGACCCCCGCTCTCAAAGCCGTCTTCGACGCCACGCTTTACGCCGATCTGGGAAACGCCGGCATCTTTGACCTGGTCTCGAAAAGCCTGGCCCCGCAAGCCACTCCCGGCGCTCCCGAGGAGATCAACTTGTCTCAATGGGCCGCGGCTCCGTCCAATGCTGCCATGGTCGCTTTCGGCAACCTCTCTGCAACCAACGGCCGCCTTACCGTCTCCGGCTGGCTCTTCGATGCGCACAACACCGTGAGTCCCCAGGTCCTCGGCAAGCAGTACAGCGAGGCGGTTAGCGAAGAATCGGCCCGCGCCATCGCCCATCGCTTCGCGGATGAAATCATCCTAAGACTCGGCGGAGGCATCAACGGAATCGCGGAAACCAGGATTTATTTCATCAGCACCCGCTCCGGGACGAAAGAAGTCTGGGTGATGGATTACGACGGGCAAAATCAGCACGCCGTTACGCATCTTGGAACCATTTCCATCTCGCCGCGCATCTCACCGGATAACTCCCGTCTCGCATTTGCTTCTCTTGGGCGCGACGGTTGGACCATCCGCATGTATTCGCTTGAACTAAACCGGTACGTCGCTTTCCCCGCGGGGACCGCCGGAGGAAGCAATCAATCGCCCGCATGGTCCGGCGATGGCTCCAAGATCGCTTTCTCTTCCGCGCGCACGGGAAACCCTGAACTCTGGATCGCCGATTCAGGCGGCGGCAATCTGCACAAGCTCACAGCCTTCAAAGGACCAAACATCGGCCCCACCTTCAATCCCCGCACTGGTGCGCAGATCGCCTGGGTCAGCGGGCGCACCGGCGAGCCGCAGATTTACACCATGGACATCGATGGCTCCAACGTGCAGCGCATCACCGACGGCGGCTATGCTGTTTCGCCATCCTGGTCTCCGAACGGGCAGTTGCTCGCATTCAGCTGGAATCGCAAATACGGTCCCGGCGATCCCGGCGGCGATGACATTCATGTGATCGATCTGGCCAGCAAGGATTATCTGCAGATCACACATGAATCCGGCAGCAACGACTTTCCCTCCTGGGCCCCAGACGGCCGTCATATCGTATTTCAACGCACTATCGGCGGACACACTGAAATCTGGACCATGCTCGCCGACGGAACTCAGCAGCACCAACTTACCAAGGGCGGAAATAATTCCATGCCAAACTGGAGCTGGAAATAATGCTGCGCGAAGGCGAGCGATGAGTGCTCGAATGGGCCAATGCGAACCGCGAGGTCACGGCAATTGCAATCGTGCAGGCTCTCTCCCGGCATTTTTGAACTATGATGCTATGGAAAGAGTTTTCTCCCTGCGGCATCTTCGTAAGGGACGGACATATCAATGCCGCGCACCCTTCTGCACCGTTTTTCGCATTAGCGCGCTGGCAAGTGAAATGGTAACGTCTTCATGGATCAAGGCCATCACCGTTGCGCTCAGCCCGTTATTTCTCAGCCCCGCAATCTTTGCACGGAGACAGGGAGAGACTGCAAACCGCAGCGCTCAGAAAATGTCCAGACCATTTTGAACAACAATTTCGAATTTACGGAAGGAGTAATCAATTGAATTCACGCTCGCGCATTCTGGTTCCCGCTGTATTGCTTGTAGCACTGATCGCAGTCGCAGGTTGCAAAAAGAAAGAGGCGCCACCGGCTCCGATGACAGCGCCGCCCGTCGCCTCCGCACCCGCGCCCACAGCACAGATTACTGCCACACCAACGGTGGTTTCCGCCGGCGACCAGGTCGTGCTCTCCTGGCGCACCTCTGACGCTACAACCATTTCCATCGATGGGATCGGCGACGTTCCAACATCGGGCGTCAGAACGGTCACGCCAACCAGCTCAACCAGCTATCACCTCGTCGCCGCCGGCCCTGGCGGAACCGCGGACGCAACGGCCCGTGTAACCGTGAACGCACCGCCTGCCGTTGTGGTGCCGACCAACAACACCATGACTGAAGAAGAGGAGTTCAGGGCCCACGTCCAGGACGCCTTCTTCGACTACGACACCTACGATGTCCGCAACGACGCCCAGACCGTTCTCGCCGGAGACGCGTCGTTCCTGGTCAGCCACCCCAACATCAAAGTCGTGATTGGCGGCTACTGCGACGAACGTGGCTCCAACGAGTACAACCTGGCCCTCGGTCAAAATCGCGCCGACGCCGCCAAAAACGCGCTGGTGACGGCGGGTGTCGCTGCAAACCGCATTCGTGTTGTCAGCTATGGCAAGGAGAAGCCATTCTGCTCCGAGTCCACCGAAGCATGCTGGCAGCAGAACCGCCGCGCCGGCTTCACCATGGACCGGTAGAAAACATAGTAAGCAGGCTGCAGGGTGCCCCTGGTCTCGCCTTTGAGACCAGGGTTCCATCCCGCCACGGAGCCGGGTTCCAAAACCTCGCGACACTAAGATTTCAGCTCTTCCTTATGGGTGAACAATGAAATTAGCTAAACCCCTCAGCAACCGTCTTTTTGCCGCCGCGGTCCTGGCTGTGCTCCTCGCCTCCGTACCCGTTCCCGCTCGCGCCACATCGAAAGAAATCATCGAACTGCAAACCCAGGTTCAGCAGTTGCTTGACATGGTGCAGCGTCTGCAGTCCACGTTCGATACACGCATGGGCGTCATTCAGCACCTGGTGGAACAGACTGCGGACAACACCAACCAGATGTCTGCCACAGTCAACGCCCTTCAGCAAAAGATCAACGCACAGACCGACGCTACAGGCGGGAAACTGGACACCGTCTCCGGCCAGGTGCAGTCTCTCAACGATTCTGTGGACGAACTGAAATCGCGCATCGCCAAACTCGACAAGTCTGTGCAGGATATGCAGACGCAACTGCAAAGTATTCAGAATCCACCCACCGGTGCCCCTGCTGCGGGCGCACAGCCGGGAGGCATGGCCTCCGACCCGAATGCTCCCCAGGGTGCTGGCGGCGCAATGGCGGCGCCCGCAGCCAACGTCGCGCCTCCGCTCAAAGACACTTTCCAGGCCGGCGTGCGCGATTACAACGCCGCGCACTATAGCGTGGCCGCCAGCGAGTTCCAGGATGTCCTTCACTACTACCCCATGGACGACCTGGCCGGCAGCGCGCAGTTTTATCTGGGCGAAATTGCTTACCGCCAACTCGACTTTGCCGATGCTGTGAAGGCATACAACGCCGTTCTCGAAGGCTTTCCCGGCAGCCCCAAAGCTCCGGCCGCGCAGTTGCGCAAAGGTCTCGCTCTGCTGCAATTGAACAAGAAGGACGCCGGCATTCATGAATTACGGATGCTGATCCAGCGGCATCCGCAAACCCCTGAGGCCGCCCAGGCACGCACCAAGCTAAATAGCCTCGGTGTCAAGATCACAGCCGCGTCTACTGCTCACTGAAAGCAACTAGTGGCTTATCTCTAAAGGCCATAACAAAACAGCGGTGTCATTCTGAGCGAACGGGGCCCCGAACGTTTTTCAGTTCGGGGGTGGTGAGTCGGAAGCCTGCCCTGAGCGAAGTCGAATGGGAATCTGCTTTTGTCTCTCCTGCGTTTTGCAATGAATCACAAGAAAAGCCCCGCTCATCACGGGGCTTTTCTCTTGATTCTGTTTTTTATTACTGCTGCAGGCTCGCCATCAGTCCATCGAGCGCCGATTTCGGCGGCCGCGTCACCGACTGCGGCAACTGACCCAACGGTTCATCCACCAGGTTCAACAAATCGATGAACGTCGGTTTCTGCGTGTCGATGAAGAAAACGCCGGTCAGGACCTCGTCGTTCGCCTGCGCTTCCATCAGCGTGCGCACAGCGTCGGCCTTGTTGGTCGGGTCGTAGTCCTCGTGCAGCTTGTGCAAGCGGAGGTTTGAGCCGTCGTGCATCTCCACTTCATAGACCTCGCCCGAGCCGTAGTCCACCTCTATCTCGTCGAAGCTGGCAACGAAATCAACTTCGTTGATCGGCTCGTCGTTATCCTGCATGAACTTGTAACTTTTCGTCGAACCCTCGTGATCGTTGAACGTCACGCAGGGGCTGATCACGTCGAGCATCACAGTTCCCTTGTGAGCAATCGCCGCCTTCAGCATGGAGAGCAACTGCTTCTTGTCTCCGCTGAATGAGCGCCCGACGAACGTTGCGCCCAACTGAATCGCGAGCGCGCAGGTATCGATCGCCGGAAGATCGTTGACCACGCCGGTTTTTAGCTTTGAGCCAAGATCGGCCGTGGCTGAGAACTGGCCCTTGGTCAGACCGTAGACGCCGTTGTCTTCGATGATATAGATCATGGGAAGATTGCGGCGCAACAGGTGGACGAACTGCCCCATGCCGATGGAGGCCGTGTCGCCATCGCCGGAGACGCCCAGCATGGTCATTGAACTGTTGGCCAGAATAGCGCCCGTCGAGACCGACGGCATGCGCCCGTGCACGCTGTTGAAGCTGTGCGACCGGCTCATGAAATATGCGGGGCTCTTCGACGAGCAGCCGATGCCGCTCATCTTCATCACCCGCTCTGGCTCAACACCCATTTGGTACATGGCGTCGATAATGCGCTCGGAGATCGCGTTGTGTCCGCAACCCGCGCAGAGCGTAGTCTTGCCGCCGCGGTACTCAAGAACCGGGAGGCCAATGTGATTCACTTTAGGTGCTGGTGCTGATGTTGATCCCGATGTAGCCATTTAGCGTTTCCCCTTCTGCTCTCTGTCGATGCCAAAACATTCCTGGGCCGATTTCATGATGCAACCGCCCCCTCGTGAGCTTCCACGTCCTCGACATGCGTAGGAGAAATGCCGGTGAAGCCCTCCTTGGTTGCGAATTCTTCGGTTACAGTTTGGGCGTCGAGCGGCAAGCCATTGTAGTGCAGAATGCTGCGCAGCTTGACCACCTGGTCGGCTGGCAGGTCGAGCTTCAGCAGGCTTTCCAGCTGCGCATCGCGGTTCTGCTCCACCACGTAAACGCGCTCATGCGACTGAACGAAGTCGTGAATCTCATGCGCAAACGGATAGGCCCGTATACGCATGTAATCCAGGTCCTGGTCATATTGTTTCTTGATCAGGTCCATGCTTTCGCGAATAGCGAAATCCGAGCTGCCGAACGCCAGAATTCCAATCTTCGAAGACCCGTTCTTTACCGTTACCGGAGCAGGAACCAGCTTGCGTGCGTTATCGAATTTCCGCGAAAGCCGCTCCATCACTTCCACATATTCATCCGGCTTCTCCGTGTATCCCGCAGCGTCGTTGTGTCCCGAACCGCGCGTGAAATAAGCCGCCTTCGGATGCTTCGTCCCCGGCAGTGTCCGCCAGCCGATCGCATCGCCGTCCACATCGCGATAGCGGGCAAAACCACCCAGCCGGTTAAGATCTTCGGCGGTTAAGACCTTGCCGCGATCCAGTGGTTTCGTCGGATATTCGAAGGCTTCCGACATCCAGTTATTCATGCCGAGGTCAAGGTCGCTCAATACGAATATCGGCGTTTGCAGCCGCTCAGCCAGGTCGAACGCCGCGCCGCCAAATTCGAAGCACTCCTTCACGTTTCCTGGAAGCAGCACAACATGCTTTGTATCGCCGTGCGAAAGGAACGCCACGCTCAGCAGATCGGCCTGCGAGGTCCTCGTCGGCATGCCCGTTGAAGGCCCGGTTCGCTGCACGTCGAAGATTACGCCGGGAATTTCGGCATAGTAACCGAGCCCGGCAAATTCCGCCATCAGCGAAATTCCCGGTCCCGAGGTTGCCGTCATTGAACGCGCTCCGGCCCAGCCCGATCCCAGCACCATTCCGATGGCTGCAAGCTCATCCTCGGCCTGCACCACCGCAAATGTCGCCTTGCCTTCCGGCGTTACACGGAACTTCTTGAGCAGGTCTGTCGTTGCTTCCACCACCGAGGTCGACGGCGTGATGGGATACCACGCAACCACTGTCACCCCCGCAAACACCGCGCCCATGCCGCACGCCGCGTTTCCGTCGATGATGATCTTTCCCTTGGTCTGGTCCATGCGCTCGATGATGTAGGGGTCCTGCTTGGTGAACTTGTCCGCAGCGTAGTCATAACCCGCCTTCACCGCGCCAAAGTTCAGCTCGAAGACCTTCACCTTTTTGGCAAACTGCTTGCGCAGGCCGCTTTCCACCACGCTCAGATCGATGGAAAGAATGTGCGCCACCGCGCCCACGTACACCATGTTCTTGACCAGCTTGCGCAGCTTGGCCTCAGGGCAAATGGCAGCCGTGATCTTGTCGAACGGCACTGGATAGAAAACTACATCGTCACGATACTGCTTGAGGTTGAGGCTCTCCTCGTAGATCGCCACGCCGCCTGTCGGAAGCGCGAGCGCATCCTGCTTTGCCGTTTCAGGGTTGATGGCCACCAGAACCTCGGCGTCACGCTTGCGCGCGACATAGCCGTCCTTGCTGGCCCTGATCGTGTACCACGTGGGAAGTCCGGCGATGTTCGACGGGAACAGGTTCTTGCCACTGACTGGAACCCCCATCCCGAAGATGCTTTTCAGCAGCACGCTATTGGCGGATTGCGAGCCGGACCCGTTCACCGTTGCTACGTTGATGCTGAAATCGTTGATCACGCGCGAACGCATGTTTGTTTCGCCCTGCAATTCACCGAGGGCCAAGTCGCCTGTCGCCATGTGGCGGGATTCCCTTCAAAAGAATTCTTAAATCGCGATCCAACTCGTGCAGATCGTCGATTCCTACGCCGTTTATCCGACTGAACCCGAAGCTCGTAACTCCGTTATGCGACCAATTGCGGGTCCAGGGTAAGAACGGCATTTACCCCTTGTGATTATAGTCACTTCTCAACTCGGGCGTACCAATTCGCGAGCCGTGTGGTACCCCTTTGAGTACCGTCAAAACCCTCCCCGATCCTTCCGGAATATCCAGACGCAAGGGTGTGCCTTTCTATTCCGCCCCAGGAAGCTGGGTGCCCCCTGTCTCGATTTTGAGACAGGGGATCCCTCAATCCCGCGCCAAACACATCTTCAAGTGATTGAAAACACAAAAGAACCGCCGAGCCACCCTACTCCGAACGCAGTGCCCTCATCGGCTGTACAGACGCAGCCCGCCGTGCCGGCACCCAGCTAGCCACCAGCGAAGCCGCCACCAGCACCACCGCCACCGCACCGGTCGCAGCAAAGTCCATGGAACCAATGCCATACAACGTGCTGTGCAGGGCCCGTCCCACGAAATATGCACCCACCAGCCCCACCGTCAGCCCAATTCCGGCCAGAACCAGCGCCTCCCTCAGAACCAGGTTCACCACATGGTTCCGACTGGCTCCGAGTGCCATCCGCAGCCCGATTTCGTGCTCCCGCTGCGCCACTGTGAACGCCATCACGCCGTAAATGCCCACTCCCGCAAGCAGCAGCGCCACCACCGCAAAACTACCAAACAGAATCATAGTGAACTTGTCCCCTGACAACCTCTGACTCTTGATCTCCTCCATGGTGCGCGGGTAAGCCAAAGCGATCTGCGGGTCTATCGCATGAACCGCCGCAGCTATGCTCTTGGACATCAGTTCAGGATCTCCGGCCGTCCGCACCCCAACTTGGGCATCGGGCCACGGGATCTGCCAGAAGGGTATCTCCATCTCCGGATAATCCTCGCGGAACCCACCCCTGCGCACGTTGTGAAAAACACCCACAATCTGCCAGGATATGTAGGGGCCAAGCTTGGTGACTCCGGGTACGAGTTCCTCCACATTGATGCGTTGCTGAAGCGGGTCCTTGTCCTTGAAGAACTTCTTCACGAACTCTTCGTTCACCATGGCCACATGCACGGTGCCGGCGTTGTCCTGGTCGGTGAAGGCTCGGCCGCGCATCACTTGAATCCCGAATGTCTTGAAGTAGTCAGGCGTCACCATGCCAAAGCTCGTCCCAGGCCGTTGCGAGGGGTCAGCGTAATCCGGCTGGCCGGCAATGGTGAACGGCATGCCAAAGCCCGTCCCCTGAAGCGGAAGCCCCGTCGAAGCTGAAACGTCCAGAACCCCGGGCACCGCCTTGAGACTCGCCAGCATCTGCTGGTAATAGGCCGTAATCTGCCGTGGATCTTTCGGCCGCGCGTCGGGAACCGGCAACGAGAACGTCTGAATGCGCGTTGTATCCACACCCAGGTCCACCCGCGACAGGTTCCAGAAGCTGTGAATGGCCAGGCCTGCCCCGGTCAGCAACGTCAGAGCAAGCGCAAACTCGCCAATCACCAGCACCCTGCGCAACCCATGGCGTCCCGCACCCGTCCCAGAACGCCCACCTTCCTTCAACGCTTCCGCCGGATCAACCCGCGTCGCAAACCATGCAGGCGCGCAGCCGAACAGCAGGCCGGCAAGCGTGGAAGCGCCTAGCGAAAAAAGCAACACAGGCAGATTCAGGTTCAAGTCCGCTTCCGAAGGCAGCGTACCCTGCGGCATCACCGCCACCAAACCACGCAGCCCCAGCACACCAACACCAACGCCCAGCGCGCCCCCGGTCACCGCCAGCAGCAGGCTTTCGGTAAGAAACTGCACAAAAATGTTCCGCCGCGAAGCCCCCAGCGCTGCACGCAGAGCCACCTCTTTTTGCCGCGCTGTTCCCTTCGCGAGCAGCAGGTTAGCCACGTTCACGCACGCGATCAGCAGCACAAAACCCACCGCACCCAGCAGCACCCAGAGCGTCTGGATCCGCTCCTTGGGAAGGAAATCGTTCTGCAGGTGATCCACCATGGCGCCCCAGCCTTTGTTGCTCTTCGGGTAGGCCGTGGCAATATTCGCCGTCACCGCATCCATATTGGCCTGCGCCTGTTGCAGAGTCACACCGGGCTTCATCCGTCCCATGGCCAGCAACCAATGGAAATCGTGGTTGAGTTGCTCCGGCTTGAATGCCAACGGCGCTACCAGCTCAGAATCCAGCCGATCCGTCGCTCCCGGCCCCAGCACACCGACCACCGTGTAAGGCGATCCATCGATCTGCATTGTTTTGCCCACAATGTTCGGGTCAGACCCCAGCCGCTTCCACAGCTTGTTCATGAGTACAAGTTCATGGTCTTTGCCGAGCGTTCCTTCCTCGGGAAGAAAGTCCCGCCCATAGATAAACTTCACGCCCATCATCTTGTAGAAGCCCGGCGAAGTGAGCTGTCCTTCCACATACTCCGGTTGATCTTTCGTCGCCAGGTTGAAACTGCCCCCGGTAAATGCACACAAGTCCGAAAAGACAGTGCTCTGGTTCTTCCAGTCCGTAAAATCACCCGCCGAAATCCCGTTGCGATCGCCTTGAATTTTCGACCACACCATCACCAGCTGGTCCGGCTGCGGGTAAGGCATCGGCGCCAACAGCGTTCCATAAACGACGGTGAATATAGCCGTATTGGCGCCGATTCCGAGCGCCAGCGTCAGCACTGCCGTGAGTGTGAACACAGGCGCCTTGATCAACTGCCGGATTGCATACCGCAAATTCTGAAGCAGGGTTTCCATCGATGCCTCCAGTGAATGGATTGTCTGAGCCACAACGCTTTGAGTGCGGATGAGTGTTTGCAAACGCCGAGATGCTGGAAGCTCGTTCAGAAATTACGACGGTCAAGAGCCCTGGATTTTAGACGGGCCCTTTCACGATTTCGCTCGCACATCGGGATCAGGCCCGGTCACAATGTTACCCATCATAGTGTTACTCTACGTAACATACAAGGGGAAAACAAATCTTCGATCTTTTTACCTACAACAGACCTGTCATCCTGAGCGAAGCGTACTTCAGCGGAGTCGAAAGCCTGCCCTGAGCGCAGTCGAAGGGGACCTGCTTCTCGGAGCGTGTCAAGATCCCCACTTCAAAACATCTCTTCTATAGACAACGCAGCCCTACCGAATGTTCCCGATCAAAACCGAATCCCCCACCAACCGATCCGTATCCCTCTTCCAACGCCAAAGCAGCGTCGAAGCGATCACAATCAGCGCCACGGTGAGCCCGATCCAGAGCCCATAGATCCCCCATTTGAAGACGAAGCAGAGCGTGAGCCCCAACGGCAGGCCAAATGCCCAATACCCCACCAGGTTGGCCACCATCGGAGACCGCGTCTCTCCCAGCCCGCGCAGCGACCCGGTCGACACAATCTGAATCCCATCGAAGATTTGAAACACTGCGGCAAGCCCCAGCAGCCCCGGCCCCACCGCCATCACCTGCGGATCGGTCGTAAACAGCGCAATAAGCGGCCCCGGCGCCACCACGAACGCCACCGCGGCCATCAGCATGAATCCCGTCCCCAGCCCAAGTGCCAGCCAACCCGCGCGCCTTGCCTTCGCCGCATCCCCCGCACCCACCGCATGGCCCACGCTAACCGCCGCAGCCGCCGATACCCCCAGGGGCACCATGTAGGTCAAAGCCGCATAGTTCAGCGCAATCTGGTGCGTTGCCAGAGCCACAGGCGTGAGCCAGCCGGCAGCAAGGGTCGCGCCATTCCATGCCCCAACTTCCAAAACAATCTGCCCCGCCGCCGGAGCGCCCAGCCGAACAAGTTGCTTCAGTTTCTCCAAGCTCGGCCCGGCCCAGTGCTTGAAAAGCGGATGCCCGCGCTTCCGCTCATAGCGCCACGCAAACCCCACAAGCGCTAGCGCCATAAACAGCCGCGCAATCACAGTTGACAGCGCGGATCCATCCACACCCATGGCCGGCATACCCAGCTTGCCGTAGATCAGCACCCAGTTTCCCAGCCAGTTGAGCAGGTTGGCGCCCACAAACGTGACCGTTACCACGCGGACCTGCCCCACGCCCTGGAGATAGCGCCGCGTGCCTCCATAAATGAGCAGTGGCAGCGTACCCCAATTCAATACACGCAGATAGCTCGCCGCCGGTCCCGCAACCTCAGGGCTGATTCCGAAGCGCGCATACCCAAAGCTCGCCAGCCAAACCGACACCATCACCACAGGCGTGACAATCGCCGCCAGGTAAAGCCCCTGCGCCAGCCAGCGATGGCAACCGTCATAATCCTTCCGCCCATAGGCTTGCGCAACCAGCGTATCCAATCCCAGCAGCAGCCCGATGCCAAACAGCGATGGCGTATAGCAGACCGCATTGCCTAGCGCGACAGCGCCAATGGCCGCCGGCCCCAGCCTGCCCACCATAATGGTGTCGACAACTCCCTGGGACATCCAACCCAGTTCGCTCAGCACCACTGGAACCGCCAGCGCCACCAGCGCGCGCAGTTCCAGTTTCCACTCTGGATTGGACAAGCCCATCTCTCCAATCTAACCGGAGTGCGCTTGACCCGTACACAGCGCTTCCTCATCGCCGGCGCAATCGAATTCAAAGCTCGCTCGAGCGAAGAAGAGTAAGGGCCTCACAGGCTGCGGAAAAAGTCGAAATCGTGAAGGGTACGGGCTTCAGCCCGTACGTATAGCCTGCAATATCGATGTGGGGTTTAAGCCCCTGAGGGAATTCACTGCCAATCTCACCCCTCGATCCAACTTTTCCCGTAACCTGTTCAGCCCGTACAGAAACACGCGCTACATGGACCGACCTAGAGGGCGAAGCGCCTAACGAACTCTCCAGCCGTTCATCATTGTGCCTTAAAGGCGTAGTCGTTATAGAACGTCACTCCATTCAGAAACGTATAGAGCCGTGCGTAAATTATCTCTCCGTTGGTTGGAAGCCCAGTCACGGTCTTGGAAGTGCTTGTTAAATGACCCGTTGCATAGAGATCATAACCGCCAAAAGCAATGGCGCTCAGGCGGAGATCGTACTGCGACACAGGGGCTCCGGCCGACCACGTGAACTTTACGCTGGCGCCCGTAAACGTTGAACTCGGAACCGGAGAGATGAGCTTGGCTATCGACGCCGCGGTGTAGGTGTAGTCGTTGTAGACCGTAGCTCCATTGAGAATCGTGTAGAGCCGCGCATAAATCTTCTCGCCGTTCACAGGAAGCCCGTTCACAGTCGTCGAATTGCCGGCTATATGACCAGATAGGTAGAGGTCATAGCCGCCAGGCGCGACGGCGCTCAGGTGCAGATCATATAGCGAGCCAGCGGTTCCGGCGGACCATGTGAACTCTATGCTGTTCGACGTCAACGTCGAACTCAGAAACGGAGAAGTGAGCTTGGCTAACGACACCGACATCGCGGTATAGGTGTAGTCGTTGTAGACCGTGACTCCGTTGACAATCGTATAGAGCCGCGCATAAATCTTCTCGCCGTTCGTAGGAAGCCCATTCACGGTCGTCGATGTGCCTGTTATATGACCCGATAGATAGAGGTCATAGCCGAGGCGCCACAGCGCTCAGGTGCAGATCGTACTGCGAGCCTGCGGTTCCAGCTGACCACGTGAAGTTTACGGGGTTCGACGTCAACGTCGAACTTGGAGCCGGAGAGGTAAGCTGAGCCAACAACACCGACATTGCGGTGTAGGTGTAGTCGTTGTAATACGTAACTCCATTGATAAACGTATAGAGGCGCGCATAAATCGTTCCTCCGTTGATCGGAAGATTAGTCGCGGTCGTCGAGGTGCCGGCTATATGACCCGATAGGTAGAGGTCGTAGCCCCCAGGCGCGACAGCGCTGAGGTGGAGATCGTACGTCGCCGAGGCACCGGTTACAGCCGACCATGTAAACTCCACGCTGGTGGACGTCAATGCGCTTCCAGGGCTGGGGGTCGTGAGCGTCGCCGGCACTGCGGGACCCTCGGTAAAAACATAAGCCGCGCCTGCACCTTGGTTGGTCCCGTAAGCTCCAATCAGTAAAGTCGGGCCAATCACACCGACGGAATTCCCGAAGTGTGAAGAGTCGCCTCCGCTTAGCTCCTGCTGCTGATTCCAGATTCCATTGCTTGACACAAAGACGTAAGCCGCGCCCTGGGAGTACTCCTTACCATAAGCTCCAATCACAGCCGTCGTCCCGCTGAGAGCGACGGAGCCTCCGAAAACATCTTGAACGGCCCCGTCGGAGGCGTTCAGTTCTTGCTGCTGGCTCCAGGTTGTCCCGTTTTGCGCAAAAATGTAAGCGGCACCTTGCTCATAATTGCCATCGATTTCTTTACCTGGAGCTCCAATCACCGCCATCGTCCCGCTTACGGCGACGGCCCCACCGAAACCATCGCCAGCTGCCCCGTCAGAGGAGGTTAATTCTTGCTGCTGGCTCCAGGTTTGTCCGTCGCGCACAAAGACGTACGCCGCGCCTTGCCCGGTATTGCCCCCGACAATTTGCGATGCTTCTCCAATTACCACCGTTATCCCGCTCACAGACACTAAACTCCCGTAACCGCTGAGTTCCTGCTGTTCGGTCCACGTTGTCCCATTCTGCACGAATATATATGCAGACCCAAGGCCGGTCGCACCAATCACGGCCGTCGTCCCGCTCAGAGCGACCGAAGCCCCGAACTGATCGTTGACCACACCGTCGGAAGACGTCAGTTCCGCCTGCCGGCTCCAGCTATTCCCCGCATGCACAAAGACATAAGCCGCGCCCCGATTGTCGGGACCCCCGCACTCTCCAATCAGAGCTGTTGTTCCGCTGACAGCGACCGAACATCCGAAATTATAATTAGGATCGTTCGCATTCCAGGCGCTCAGTTCTTGTTCCAATGTCCAGGTGCTGCCGCTTTGGATATAAACGAAAGCCGCGCCCGCACCCGGATGGCCGTTAACCCAGTATTCGGGTGCTCCAATCACCGCGATCGGCCCGCTCACTGAAACCGAAATCCCGAAGCTGTCCAAAGAATTCGGATCGGGAGTGGTCAGTTCCTGCGACTGGCTCCAGGTCGGGTCAACTGTCAGTGGGTATTTGGCCTGCTGGTCGTCCACAACGAGCCGGATCTCGTTGTTGCGCGCTTCCATGTGGGCGGGGATGGCGCGATCCAGAGCATCGCGCGCCGAGAGTCCTCCATAACGCAACACGGTCGATTTGCCGGATTTGAGCAGCACCGCGCCGTCCTGCTGGCTCAGCGAAAGCGTGCCGGTCACTCCCAGTGCGATGGTCAGCGGTTGGCCATTGTTCGCGCCGGCGGGTCGCTGAGATAGCGTAAAGCCCTGTTCCAGGCCTTTCCGTGAGTTCACATACCACTCAGTGAAATTGCCGCGACGGTATTCGAGCCGCGTGCCGTCCCCGGCCAGCTTTGGGGCGGTGGGCGTGTTGAGTTTTTTCCCGTATCCGTAGCCCGACAGGTGAAAGCCAACGCTGCCATCCGGATGCGTCA
>JBELAI010000059.1:0-27749 GCA_049508975.1 Occallatibacter sp.
CTCGAATGTTCCGGAACCGCTGTTGACGATAACAAAGCCCGCTCCTGGAGAAACCGCCAGGCCCCACGGGTCCGCAAGCGAGCGTTGTGTGCGCTGGGCATCGTGGAGCACATTTGAGATGATTTCGGTTTGCCGATAAAAGCCGGATTGCGCAGTTGCACAACCGATGAATGTTCCGCTCATGAGTGCGAGAGAGAGGCCTCTCGATAAATTCGAACGGAGACTGGGAAGTTAGGCGTCGAGTGCAATGGTCTTCTCCTTTTGGTACTGAGATTGGGGTTGATGTTGAGATTGAGGATTCCAACTCGCAAGGAATCCACTGCATCCTGGCAGTGTCTCCAATCCGATCGAGTCGATCGTGGCGAATCTCCCAAACTCGAAACTACTTCTCGTTTCCTGCGCGCTTGTCACGATCTTGTCGCGCGGTTGTCATCTGTCGGTTAAAACTCAAATCGAGGCATTCGCCGAATGGTTGAAACAAGGCGCTGCATTCCGTTCCCTGCACCGGCGGACACGAGTCACGAGCACCCTGGGCGTGAGCACTTCGCCGAATCTTTCCGTTCGACTCATGATTTTCATTGATGCCGGAACTTTCCCCTCCGGCATTTCGTACTACTAGATAAGTGGAGTACCCCATGGTCCGCCGCATCCTCGCCTTTTCCCTGCTCTGCGCAGCCTTTGCGTCTACGCACGCCCGTGCGGAAGAGGACGCTGTCCAATTCTTTTCCAACATCAATGTCTCCTCCGCTTCTACTGTTCATGACGCGGTCTGCTTTTTCTGCAATGTGGACCTGAAGGGGAAGGCGACTGGCGATGTTGTGGTGTTCTTTGGAAATACGCACATATCGACCGAAGCTCAACATGACGTGGTCAACTTTTTCGGTAACGTGACGGCCGATGACAATGCGAATATTGACCACAACCTGGTGAGCATGTTCGGGGGTATCCGGCTCGGTGAGGGCGTTCACGTTGGACAGGATATGGTTGCCATGTTTGGCACAGTGCATACGGGGGACAACGTGTCGGTGGATGGAGATCGCGTGGTGCAGCCGGCATTTATTTTCTACGGGCCAATGATATTCCTGGTGGTGGTTTCGATCCTGATTGTGCGGGAATTCCGGGCTTATCGCAGGCGGGTTTTTCTGCGCGGGTATGGGTATCCTCCTCGGATGTAGCGGAGATTTTGTTGGATTTGTCTACTCGAAATCTCATTCCCTCAGGGGCTAAAGCCCAGCGAATTTGCGTTCTCTTTGTACGGGCTGAAGCACGTACCCTTCATGGCCTCAAGCGCGTACCTTTAATGGCCTGAAGCACGTACCCTTCATGGCCTGAAGCACGTACCCTTCATGGCCTCAAGCGCGTACCTTTAATGGCCTGAAGCACGTACCCTTCATGGCGTGAAGCACGTACCTTTCATGGCCTGATACCCGTAGCCGTTCAGTGCGCGGCTTCTAGAGAGACCCTTTGCGCGTCTGTAGAGATTGGGCAAGTCGGGCTGACGCTATAGTCTGAAAAGATGATTAACCTGACCGCGGGACCGACGGGGGTGGGCGTGCGTCCGCTGCGCATTGTGTTGCCGGGGGGCAGCGGCCAGGTGGGACAGACGCTGGCGCGGCACTTGCAGCTACAGGGGCATCACGTCACGGTGCTTACGCGCGGGCCGTACACGGCCCCATGGCAGACCGTGCATTGGGATGGCGAGAACGAAGGCCCGTGGACGGAAACGCTGGAAGGCGCGGACGTCTGCATCAACCTGGCTGGGCGGAGCGTGAATTGCCGCTATACGGCCGATAATCGCGCGGCTATTTATGACTCGCGGATTGGGACGACGCGGCTGTTGAATCGAGTGATTTCGAGGTTGGCCGAGCCACCGCGCGTGTGGTTGAATGCTTCGACGGCTACCATCTATCGGCATGCGATGGACCGGGCTATGGAAGAAGCTACGGGCGAGTTGGGCGGATACGAACTTATCTCCAAGCGACGGCATGCGCCGGAGACGTGGAATTTTTCAATTCAGGTAGCGAAGGACTGGGAGGCTGAGTTCTTTCGCACGCAGACACAGCGGACGCGCAAGGTGGCTCTGCGCAGCGCTGTTACTTTCAGTCCTACGACAGGCAATGCGTTTGCAATTCTCCTCAACCTGGTGCGATTTAGCCTGGGAGGAGAACAAGGTAATGGGCGCCAGTTTGTGAGTTGGATTCACGAGGCTGATTTTTGCCGGGCGGTTGAATTTCTGATCGACCACGAGGAGTTCGAAGGAGCGGTGAATGTGGCTGCGCCCAATCCTCTTCCCAATCGGGAATTCATGGAAGCGCTGCGGGATGCATGGGGGATGCCGAATGGGATTCCGACGCCGACATTTGCGATTGAGATTGGAGCCTTTTTTCTACGCACTGAATCGGAGTTAGTGCTCAAGAGCCGTCGGGTTGTTCCGGGGCGGTTGCTTGAGGCTGGGTTTGAGTTTGAATTCCCAACGTGGCCGGAGGCGGCGGAAGACCTCGTGCGGCAGTGGAAAAGCAGGGAGTAGGGGCCTAGCTCGGCGTGGATGCTTCGGGGACGGCCGCGAGAAGCCGGTCCTTCGACTCCGCTGAAGAACGCTCCGCTCAGGATGACGGTTCTATTCTTGATATGAGGTTTTGCCTCAGAGCACCAGTCGCTGGACTCCTTGGTCCCTCGGTTCCTTCGATCCTGCTATTTCGGCGTGATATCAGTGATGGGGAGATCGATGTGGCCTAGGAGAATTTCGAATCTCCGCTGCTCTTCTTTCTGGTACGTCGCCTGGTCGGGCCATAACTCCTTGATGAAGGCTTCTTCGTCAGGGTTCGCCGTGGTGGCCAAGGTCGAGTTTTTGTAGCGGATGGTTACGCGGTAATCCCAGCGCAATTCTTCAGAGACGTGGTACGCGGGCGTATCGATCTTCACGGAGAGTATGCGGCCTGTCGATTGGATCTTCTTGAGCAGCGGGTAATGGTTCTTGAGGAACAGTTGAAGAAACTCCGCCTGATGACCCCATTGGCATTTGTAGTAATACTCAACCGTGTAGGGTTGATCTGCTCCGCCTTGCGGAGGCGCGCCTTGGGCGATGGCCGGAGCAGCGAGTGAAGCGGCAAATGCAAGGGCAATAACAGCGAAAAGGATCCTGCGCATAAATCCTCCCATACGGAATTGCAAACAGCGGAGCGATTGCTTGCAATTGTACCTTGAAGGTTTCCAGGTTACTGCGTCGACGACGTCAATCGTGCCCGGATTCCTTCGCCGATGGGGCCTTTGTGGCGGAGCCTGGCGTTGAGCCACTCAGTCATCTGGCGCTCCCAATCCGGCACTCCCGGCAGTTTGTTCCAACCACCGGTGCCGTGCTTGCCGCCGGGAATGCGGATGATGTCGCAGCGTACACCGACAGCCTGGAGAGCGGTTTGCAGATTGGTCGCCTCGGAGAATGGAATGTATTCATCCATGTCGCCGAGTATTTCCAGAAATGGCGGGTCGTCTTTGGAGACGTATGTAATGGGCGATGCCTCGCGAATGGCTGTCTTCTCGCCCTTTTGCGCAATGAGCGGATCGAGCAGTCGATGCACGTCAGCATTGAGCGGAACAAATTCGAAACTGCTCTGCGCGTAAAGGCTGACAACCGCCTGTGCCCTTGCGCTCACTCGATCCACGGGGTCGGCAGCATTTGGATCGCCCGCGGCGTTCAACAGCCCGACCATATTGCTGAGAAAGCCACCCGCCGAGCCGCCCACCAACGCAATTTTGTTTGGGTCTGCATCCCATTCCTTGGCGTGAAATCGGATGTAGCGCACTGCCCGCTGCACATCTAGCACCATGTAGGGGTAAGGATATTGGGGAGCGAGGCGGTAGTTGACCGAAAACACCGCGTAGCCAGCTGGGGCGAGGAAGTCGGCCACATATGCTTCGCTGCCGCTCTTGGCGTCGCCGCCATGGTAGCCGCCACCGTGAATGACGATGGCGATCGGATGCACGCCGCGGCCTTTGGGCGCGTAGTAGTCCATGGTGAGAGGCTGGCCGTCGGCGGTGCCGTAGATGAGGCCGTCTTTTGTGGGGGTGCGGGTCTCGACGGCTGATGCGGGCGCGCAAAGCTGGCTGAGAAACAGGGGTGCGATCAGGGCTAACTTTAGCGCGACTCTCGACATGGCTGAGGCTCCAGACCTTTTATCATACTTGGCATTCGGTGAAGCTGTTTCGCTCAACTTCCTTCGCGCGGGAAATGGTTGCTCCTCATGAACGATGCTGGGTTGGGTTCGTGGTTTCCCACCCATTCGACAGGAAAAAGTCGAATGGATGGGGCACCCAGCTTTGGTGGCGGATACGGAACAGTGTGACTCGCACTTTAGAGGAACAACAACTGCATCTTTCTTGCGGGCGGGAGAATCCTATGCTGGACAGGAGAGTTTTTCGAAATGGCTCAGAAAATCGCATTTATTACCGGCGGAAACCGCGGACTCGGATTTCAGACAGCATTGCAACTGAAGGATGCCGGCACGAAAGTTGTTATCGGCTCACGCGATCTCGCGCAGGGCGAAGAGGCGGTCAAGAAGCTGCGCGCAGCAGGCGTAGACGCGGATGCGATTCAATTCGACATCACAAAAGCGGCCGATGCGCAGGCAGCTTTCGATTACTTCAATTCGAGATACGGACGGCTCGACATCCTGGTAAACAACGCAGGAATCGCTGCCGGCAAATTCCCAGGGACGGGTCCGGAGCACTCGGCCTCAGCGGTTCCAACCGATCTGCTGCATAAGATTTTCGAGACCAATTTCTTTGCTCAGGTGGCATTGACCGACGCACTGCTGCCCCTGATCCGCAAGAGCGCGGCGGGACGCATTGTGAACCTCTCGAGCATTCTTGGTTCGCTTACATTGCATGCGACTCCGGGGTCTCCGATCTACGAATTCAAGTCATTCGCTTACGACGCATCGAAGGCGGCACTGAATGCTTACACGATTCATCTGGCGTATGAGTTGCGCGATACCAAGATCAAGGTGAACTCGGCGCATCCGGGCTGGGTGAAGACCGACATGGGTGGCGAACAAGCGCCGATGGAATTGAGCGAGGGCGGCAAGACCAGCGTGGCGCTTGCTACATTGCCGGCCGATGGGCCGACCGGAGGGTTCTTCCATTTGGGTAAGCCGCTGCCGTGGTGACGCAACGTCTGAGTAATCGAGCTTCCCTAAAAACAGGTCCTTCGACTCCGCTGAAGTACGCTCCGCAAGGATGACAGGTTTGTTGTTATCCAGCCGAAGAGAGCTTCCACGGCTCGTTTCCGTGGAAGCTCTTTGGTTTTCAGGAGGAGATTGGATGCAGGGTCTGAAAAGCACTCAGGCAGGCGTGATTAATGAGTGACCCTCGCGCTTGAGGGGAGCAGATGGATGAACTGGTCATTTCGCGAATACCGCCAGAGTTATGAAGCCTGTAACAGAAGTTGCTAGTGTGGCGTCCCCGGAGTTTGAAGCATAAGTCCGTGAGTGCCGAAGCAGATCCTTCGGCTCACCACCCGCAAACTGAAAAGCGTTTGGGGCCCCGTTCGCTCAGGATGACAGCAACGGTTTTGTACTGAACTTCAGTGAAAGGACACTAGCATCCCGCATAACTTGCGAGGGCTGTCTTGCTGGGAATGGTAAGCGTGGAGCCTTTGAAGTCCACGAGGTGACGTGTTTTGAAGGCGCTGAGAGTGCGGGTGACGGTTTCGCGTGAAGTGCCGATGAATTCGCCGATTTCTTCATGGGTGAGGGAGAAGCGGAAGCGGGTACCGAGTTCTGTGGTGTGACCGTTCTGGCTGAAGTCGAGGAGCAGGCGGGCCAGCTTTTCGGGCGCCGATGAAGATAGTGCAACGGTGCGCAACTGGGCGCAGGCCATGCCGATCTGGCGTCCGAGTTCTTCGGTGACGATCTTGTAGGCCTCGGGATGGCGCGCCATGAAGCTGAGAAAGTCGCGCCGCGCGATCCTTGCAATTTTGCATGGATAAAGGGTCTCCGCGGTCATTTCAGATGCCTGGCCGGAGAGCGCCGAATCGAGGCCAAGAATCTCGCCTCTTTTCGCGATGCGGAGAATGAGGCGGCGGCCATCGCTGGAGTTGATGGAGAGCTTAACCTCGCCCTCAAGCACGACGAAGACTCCTTGCGCTGGGTCCTTCTCGGAAAACAGCATCATGTTAGCGGGATAAGACGTGGGATGTTCGATGGACATGAGATCCTGGACAGCTTCAATAGAGAGCTTGCTGAAGAATTCGCTACCGGCCTGATTGGGAAGTCCAAAAGCTCGCACTGTGTCAGTCATAGTCTGCATTTTCCTGCTCCTCGTCTGAACGATCGGGGGGGATGGCCGTTATCTTCTCGGCAAGGTATTGGGTCCACGGAGTGGTGGCGACAAGTTTGGGTTGAGCTTGCGTGTAGATCTCTCTCAGTACCCGTATGCCGTCCTCATCCGCATAAATCACGTTGGTTAAGTTGAGCGAGAGACTTGCCTGGGCCAGCAGCGGGGCCTTCTCAACCCAGACGCGGCTAAGTTCAGCCGCCCAAGGCCCGGCAACCCGCCCTTCCAGCGTAAGTACCGTCGCTACATCTGTATGTTCAAAGCTGACTCGCAACGTAAGCTGGCTCGTCCTGCGCCATGCCTTGTATAAGGCACGGCGCATGCCAAACGCTGCCCACTATTGCTCGCAAGGCCGGAGTGATTGATATGCAAGGAGTTACGGGGAAAGGGATAGATTTGCTGCAAAATGACGAAGGCGAATGTGACGAAGTGACGAAGACGAAATGTCGTCACCGGGACTTCATATAGTCACTTCGCTCGATGCCGAGCTTCTTCATCTTGGAATTCAGAGTCGTGCGTTTGAGGCCAAGGCGGGCAGCTGCGCCGTCGTCGCCGCCGATCTGGCCATGGGTCTCGCGCAACACCCGGATTATATGCTCGCGTTCAGCTGCGTGGAGCGTCGAGCTCTCCGCCTCGCTCTCGAACTGTTCCTGAACTTTAGTCTCCAACTCAGCCAGCGGCACATAGAGTACTGGGCCGCGGGTGAGAATGACGGCGCGCTCCAGGAAATTCTCCAGCTCGCGAATATTCCCTGGCCACGGCCAACGGATCAGGGCTTTCATTGTGTCGTCGGGAATGGTCTCGATGGTCTTGCCCATCCGCCGGCTGTGGGTCTCTACAAAATGGCGGACGAGCACCGGAATATCGCTGAGGCGCTCGCGCAGTGGAGGAGAGAAGATGGGGAAAACCTTCAGGCGGTAAAAAAGGTCGCTGCGAAACGTTTTCTCCGCAACCATTTGCGCGAGATCGCGGTTAGTGGCTGCGATGAGGCGCACATTGACCGAGATGGGCCTGGTTCCACCGAGGCGTTCGATCTCGCGCTCCTGCAAGGCGCGAAGGAGCTTGGGTTGCAGGTCGAGAGGCATCTCTCCCACTTCATCAAGAAAGAGCGTTCCCTCATGCGCGAGTTCGAGGCGGCCCATCTTGCGGGCGATTGCGCCGGTAAATGCGCCCTTCTCATGACCGAACAGCTCGCTCTCCAGGAGGCCGGCGGGAATAGCGGCACAGTTGAGCTTGATGAATGTCCGCTCACTGCGCGGGCTGAGGCGGTGAATGGCGCGCGCCAGCAGTTCCTTGCCGGTTCCGGTCTCGCCCTGGATGAGCACGGTGGCCGTGGTAGGCGCCACCGTTTCAATCTGTTTCAACACCTGGCGCAACCCGGCGCTCTCACCCACAATGTCTTCAAAGTGGTGCTCGAGGTCGATCTCGGATTCGAGATATTTCTTCTCCTGGCGAAATTTGTCGCGTAGCTCCGCCATCCGCTGGAAGGCCATTGTATTGTCAACGGCCATGGCCACCTGCGAAGCGATCCGAACCAGGATTCCAGCGTCGTCCCGATCCATTCCGCCTTCAATCCGGCTCAAGACCCCCAGAGTCCCAATAGCCTTGCCGTGATGGACGAGCGGGACCCAGCAACCGGACTGCATGCCGAGCCTGTTGAGGCTTGCGACGGTCCCTGGGGCGTAGGCGGCCTCAGCCAATCTCCGTATCAAGACCGGCTCGCCGGTTCGAAAAACCTGGCCGGCTATCGTGCCCTCAATCGGAACATGTCCATCGCTGGAAGCGACGTCAGCGTCGTCCGATTCCAGTGTTTGGACCGCCAAATCGCCGCTGGCCGGGTCATGAAGAGCGAGAGCGGCCCAGTCGTGCGAAACCACTTCATGGATGCTGGCCGAGATGGCGGTCAACAGCTTTCCAATGTCCATATTGGCCAGCATCGCGCTGCTCAGTTGCAGCATGATGGCCTCTTCGGCGCGCTTGCGATCGGTGAAATCGCGCGTGATCTTGGCAAAGCCGGCAATTGCACCGGTCTCGTCGCGGATGGCGGTGAGGATCACGTCGGCCCAGAAACGCGAGCCGTCTTTGCGCACGCGCCAAGCTTCTTCCTCGATGCGGCCACGCTCGGCGGCCAGGCGGAGCAGTTCGGCAGGACGTCCGCGCATTACATCTTGTTCGACAAAGAAATGAGAGAAATGACGGCCGAGAATCTCCTCGGATGTGTAGCCCTTGATTCGCTCGGCACCTGGATTCCAGGTCATGACGCAGCCGTCGCGATCCAGCAGATAAATCGCGTAATCCTTGATCCCTTCAACGATGGAACGGAGCTGCTGGTCGGAGTGGCGCAGCGCTTCCTGGGCCAGCCGCTGCTCGGTGGTGTCGCGCACGAAGCTCAGCACTACGGGGCCGCTGGAGGTCTGGAGCGGTTTGAGCATAATGTCCACTGGAAACTCGGCACCGTCTTTGCGCAGGGCAAAGAGGTTCATTGCGCCACCCATCTGGCGGGCACGTGGATGCGCATTGAAGTTTTCGCGGTGACTTGGGTGGTGGCCGCGAAACCGCTGGGGGACCAGGTTTTCTATGGGTTGGCCGAAAAGCTCAACCTGCGAGTAACCAAAGAGCTCTGCCGCGCGCGGATTCGCGCCACGGATGACTCCCTGGGCATCGGTAACAAAGATGGCGTCTGGAGAGACATCAAAAAGGTTCTCCAGGGTGGACTGAGCGAACTCGGCCCTTACGTGCTCAGCCGCAGCCGCTGCGTCTGGTTCCGTAGAATCAGCAGGACGCATCGATAGCTCCAAAGCTACTGCATATTATGCACAGTGGGGAAAGGCGGGGGAAGCATAAGCATATCCATGCCCCATTCAGGGGTCACACATGTCCGACTATACTCTTCCGCCTGGAAAAAGTGCAATTCTATACACATACGGAACTCGTTACAAATTCTAACCCAAAGTGGGAATTATTCGGTCCTCCAACAGCTGGTCCTGAATGCGGAGTTCGTCACGCGCCGGGGCATCCGAAAGATTGATTCGTCGATTCCGCTCCGGGCTCTGGGCAAGGAACTGCGCAAACGCTCCCTGCGTTGCGGAGTGCTGCTCATGCCCGGAGCGGTCACCTCGTTCCCTTTCCCTGGCACCGTCCAGCCCGGAAAGCTTGAAGTTGAGGTTCTGGAAAAGCCTCTTCACTTGGCGGCACTGCTGGGAAAAGTACAGTGGGCGATTGGCGAAACCTAGCTACCCCAGGCGTTTTCACGCGCAAATGGGAAGATAAGAGATTCACTACGCCTGATAGACTTGGCACGGGCCGGTCCATTCGCAATTGATCGGATTCAATTGCCTCTGGCTTAGGCTTTGTTGGAGGCTGCCCAGTGATGAAGGCGTTGGTGGGACAACTGCTCGATACAAACAAGCACATTTTGGGGAGATCATTTCTTTTCATGGTCGCGTGCCTTTGCGGTTGCTCCGCGGTATTCGCGGAAACACCGGTGCCGAAACCTGTGATCGTTGCCTACGTTTTTCCGCAAGATAATCCGATTCATCCAGGCGAAATTGCGGCACAAAAACTGACGCGCATCAATTATGCGTTCGCCAATATCAAGAGTGGCCGGATCGTGAATGGATTTGCAAACGACGATCAGAACATGGCCGCGCTGGTTGCATTGAAGCAGGAAAACCCCTCGCTGACTGTACTTGTAAGTGTGGGCGGATGGCTTTGGTCAGGCGCATTCTCCGACATGGCCTTGAGCAAAAAGAGCCGTGGCGTCTTCATCGCGAGCGTGGTTGAGTTTGTGAGGCAGCATCAACTTGACGGATTGGATGTGGATTGGGAATATCCCGGACTGCCGGGTGCGGAGCCTCATTTTCGCGTGGAAGACAAACAGAATTACACGCTGCTGTTGAAGGAATTGCGCACGCGCTTCAACGGGCTGGAGAAGGAACTTCACCGGCCGCTCTATGTCACCGCTGCCACGGGAGCTTCATCGGAGTTTCTGGCGCATACCGAGATGGAGAAGGTGCAACGTTATGTCGACACTGTGAACTTGATGGCGTACGACTACTACGAGCCTGACTCCGATTCAATCACCGGAAACCACGCGCCGCTGTACGCCGATCCGGCTGATCCCAAGAGAATCTCTGCTGACATCTCGGTTCAGGAGTATGAGAAGGCTGGAGTGCCGGCGGACAAAATTGTGCTGGGAGTTCCCTTCTATGGACATGTATGGGGTGAGGTGCCCGACAAGAACCATGGGCTGTTTCAGCCGGGGAAAGAGATTCCGCATGGCTACGCGGCGTATGGCGATGGGCCCGACGGGATGATGAAGAATGGGTTTACTCGCTATTGGGACTCCGCTGCTTCGGTTCCTTACCTCTACAATTCGGAGAAAAAAATATTTGAGTCGTATGAAGACGCGGAGTCGCTTGGGGTGAAATGCAAGTATGTGCTCGATCATCAGCTCAGAGGCATCATGTTTTGGGATTATGAGAGTGATTCGTCAGGGGCGTTGCTGAATGCGGTGAATGACGGGTTCTATAAGGATCGCGGCGCGCAAGGCGTAAGCAAATGACCATGCAGCTGGCCCAGCTGAATTTGTTTTACGGCTGAGTTGAGATTCAAAGACCCTCTGAACAAGTGGCTGCTATCAAGTGAGCATTCCCTCGGGGGCTGAAGCGCGGCTGATTATCCCTCATCGATGTACGGGCTCAAGCCCGTACCCTTCAAGACTGCAAGTCATCCAGGGATTTCTTAGATTCCCAGGCGTTCTTTTAGGGCTCGGACACGGTCGCGGGCGACAGGGATCTGCGTGCGCTGAGGGTCTTTGAGGGAGAGGATGACCTTGCCGGCAAACCATGAATTGACCTCGAGGATCCAGTCGACATTCACTAGAGCCGCGCGATGGATGCGGAGAAATCTTGCCGGGTCGAGACGGCGCTCGAGTTCAACAATGGTCTGATCGACGACGTGGCGATGCCCATTGACGATGGCATACGTGAGTTTGTCGTGCGCTACAAAATGAGTTACTGATTCGAGGTCAAGAAAAGAGATGCGCTCGCCAACGCGGGAAGCTATGCGGCGCGGGTAATCGGGGCGCTGGCCACGGAGCGATTGTGCTAGTTCCTGAAGGAGCTTGGGTAAGCCGGGGCTCTGTTGCCAATCGGATTTCGAGACGGGGCTAAGGCGGTCAAGTTTCTTGAGGGCGCGAGCGAGTTGTGCGGGTTCAATGGGCTTGACGAGATAGTCGATGGAGTTGACTTCAAAAGCGCGCAACGCATATTCATCGTAGGCGGTGGTGAAGATGACGAGGGGCTGCACGGCGAGGCGCGCCAAGAGTTCAAAGCCGGTCAAGCCAGGCATTTGAATGTCGAGGAAGAGGACGTCCACGGATGGGCTGAGAGGGTTGTTGAGTTCCTCGAATGCCTTTGCCGGATCGGTTGCGCTGCCGGCGATTTCAAGGCCTTCATGATTGGCGAGAAGTCGCTTGAGGCGCTCAATGGCAAGCGGCTCATCGTCGACGAGATAGGCGCGGAGTGGAGTTGCTTCCATCGGCATTTATCCAACCGCCACGACTGTGAAGATTCGTGGTCTCCCCGGTCTCAAAATCGAGACCTGGGGCACCCAAACTTCTGGGCGAAATCAGGAAATCACACAGTCACGATACTACGCTGGGAAAGACAGGCGGACGACGGTCTTGTTGTTTTCGCGAGCAACTTCGAGCTGACCCGATGGGCCGTAGAGGAGTTCCATGCGAGCGATGAGATTGCCGAGGCCGTGATCGGGAGTGATGGCGTCGAGCGAGAAGCCGGGGCCGTCATCGATGACCGCGAGTTGAACGCCTTTGGAGTCTCTTGATCCGGATATGTGAATTGCCGCTCCCTGTGGTTGCCTGGAGACTACGTGCTTGACCACATTCTCGACCATGGATTGTATCGCTAGCGGAGGGACCCGAACATCGTCGAGCGATGCAGGGATGGCGATTTCGAAGCGGATGCGGTCACCGAAACGGGTTCTCTCTATTTCGAGATAGTCGCGAACGATTTTGAGTTCCTGGCTGAGCGGGACGAGGCCGGCGTGGTTGGCATTGAGCGAAAAGCGGAGCAGCGAAGCTAGCTTGCCAACGGTATCTTCAGCGCGTTGAGGGTCAGAGGGAATGAGGGCGGCGATAGAGTTGAGCGTATTGAACAGGAAGTGGGGATGGATGCGGGATTCGAGTGAAGAGAGACGGGATTCGGCGAGGAGTTTATAGGCGCGCTCGCGCTCCACTTCCCTGGTGCGGAGTTCAAGAGAGGCGGCCTGGAGTTTGTAACGCATGGTCTCAAACGTGGAGATGCTGAGGCCGATCATGAGAGAGATCACGATTGCAAAGGGTAGCGATACCCGAAGTTCCGACCAGTATGCGCCGCGGTGGACAAGTCCGGCATATAGCAGGACCAGATCGCCGGCGAAGGCGCCAACTGTTGCCGTGCAGATAAGCACCAATGCCTGCAAGAGAATAATCAAGCGCGGGAATTTTCGGGTGTAACAGACGGAGAGTCGGGTGAGCAGAAACATGGAAGGCAGGCCTATGATGGCGGTGTAAACCAGCGACCCGATGATAGTTCCCCTGCTCTGCGATAAACGCATGTGCCCCGCGGAGAGAAGGACCAGGAAGACAACAAGAGTGGAGATCGAAACGATCCATATCGCTCTTATGGCGAATGACCCGTAACCGGGAGGTTTTGGCGGAATGTTAGCAAGGCTGGTCATAATGGATTGGTTCTGTCGATCATAGTTGGAAGCGGAGTCCGATGGAAGTGGCGGACGAGTAAGGTGTAGCACCATATTCCGATTTCTTGCTACCGACAGGGATTTCCATGTGGATATAAGACGAGAAATGATTGCCGAAACGGCGTGTGGCGTCAAGGATGGCAGTGTAACTGCTGTCATTGAGATTTACGACGGCGGAGGCGGCCAGGTCCCACTGCTTCCAGCCTGGTAACTCGCGGAGGCGCGTTTTTCCAGCACGCAGGAATGCATAGTTCTGGCGGCCGGCGAGGGGATAGAGAGTCATATCCCGATAGTACGGAATGTTCGGGGGGCTGAAAAACTCACCGATGAATGTTATTCCCGAGGGAGTGGTGTACTTCCCGCCAAGTAGGATGGCTTCATGCTCCCGCCAGGCAGCTTCGCCGTGTATCTCCCAAGCTTCGCCGAGGACGCGGGTGAAGGTGAAGCCGCCGAAAGCATCGCCGCCGCGGTCGTCTCCGGCGATCAGCGAAGTATCGAATCCATGCACCAGAACGTTATACCGGAATGCGGTTGTGTCGCGCAGATTTGCAGATGCAGGGGCGAGCGCGGCGGAAGACCAGGCTGCGGTGAGGGCGTGAGGTCCGTGAACATAATCGGCCTTGACCATGTCGCGGCCTTCGTTGAGGTTGAGGCGGTCAGTGGGATTGGTGGGGTCACGGGGCGGATCGAGAACGCCTATTGCGGTAAAAGCGTAGCCTGTACCCCAACGAACGATGCGGCGGCCGGCCATGAAATCGAAGTCCCCTGCGGAGATACCGGCATACGTCTCTTTTACGCGTAACTGGGTGTAGGTGTCAGTGTACTTATCGGCGACGCCGACTAAGCTGGTGGAGAAACTGAATGTTGGCTTGTAGCGATAGGTAAGAGTGGGCTCGATAAGTACCTGGTTGAGGAGCTTTGGAATGGGAGCCTGGAGATTGCTGTAGAGGGTGAGGTCGTCGATGACGGCTAGCGAGTAGCGGTAGTCGTGGCGGGATTCCGCGGGGGGCGCGTCCTGGGATTGGGTGTCCGGAGTGGGGTTTTCCTGCGCGGCAAGTTGGAGCGATGCCGCGAGGAGAATGGCCGGGATTAGGAGACGCTGAATCATAGGATTCCATGGAATAGGTCTGGACGAATTATTGTCGTGAGTCCATGAAGTACCCGAAAAGCAGGTCCTTCGACTCCGCTGAAGTACGCTCCGCTCAGGATGACAGGTCTGTTCTTGGTATGAGCCATGGCTTGTTTTTGATATGAGCCTTGGACTCAGGACATTGGTTAGAAGCGGTCGGTGCGGCCTTGATAGAAGAGCTTGTCGGGTAACTCGCGCGGGGCTATGCCAGAGTACTCGAGAATGCTGTGAGAGTTATGGCGGATTTCGTCGTAGAGGGTCATGCGGCGAAGCTGGCTCTTACCGCCTACGGATGCGAACTCGTCGAAGGTCGCGGATTTGATGAATTTGCCGGAGGTTAGATAGAACTCAGCCTTGGCTGGGCGCGCATCCTGTACGCGAACCCAGAAGAGGATTCGCTGGTAGGTTGCGCCTTTGCGCTTGGCGGTTAGCTCAAGGACATTGCATTCCTCAGCTCCCGCTTTTTCGGTTCGGACATAGGAGGCATTGTAGTCGGCGGCATAGTTGGTGCGTGCGATGTCACCGTTGGAGGCGTCGCCGGAGAGACGCTCGAGAGGCGTGATGCGAACAGGGCGACTGGTGTCGGGGAGATAAACCCACATATCATCGCCGAGCATGAGCAGGTGCTGGCCTTTTTCGCGGGGGCTCATGAATTCGACGTAGGTTTTTTCAGTTCCCTTCTGCGAGACTTCGTAGAGTTTTTCTTCGTCGGCCTTATCGGATTCGAAGTTAGTGATTTTGACGTGGAGGACGTACGAGGGCCAGCCGTTTCGGAAGACGTCGGCGCGCTTGAGAATGGCTTCGGCGTCTGGAGCAGTGGTTGGGGTTGCAGCGTGGCCTACAAGGACACAGGCCGCGAGCAGGCAGATGAAGAAGACGAGCAGGAATGAGCGTAGTACACAATTAATGTTAGACATGAGCTAATGCCTCCGCAATTTGGAGCCGGGATGCGCGGATCGCCGGCAAGATGGCTGCCAGGGCCAGCGAGACGGTTACCAATATTGAAGAGCCGACCATCAGGCTGGGGACGTAGAGAACGTGGAAGGCCATAGGGACTGTGGTTCCGGGCGGAGGCGGCAGATGAATACCTGCATGGTTGAGCAGGAATCCAATCAGGTTGCCTCCAGCGACGCCGACTACTGCGCCGAGAACGCCGAGCACAATGGCTTCGAGGATGAACAGGGACATGATCCACGATCGGGGCGTGCCCATGGCCAGCATAGTGCCAATTTCGCGGGTGCGTTCAAACATGGTCATCAACAGTGTATTCACACTGGACATGAGGACCATGAAGAATACGATGACGCCGAGGAAGACGAAGATGGTGCTGAAAAGCGAGCGGACCTGCTTGTAGTAACTGGCGAGATCGATCCATTTCTTCAGGACTAATTGCTGCGGCTGGCCGCGGAGGCTTGGAGTTAGTTCAGCCGCGACGAGGTCGGTGTTCTCTGTCTTATCGAGACCGACAACAAGGTTGGTGACGCGGTTACTTTGCAGCAGGCGCTGGGCGGAAGGCAGAGTTATGCGAAGATAGCGGTCATCCATTTCCTTGAAGCCGGTATTGACAACGCCAACAACTTGCACATCGATTCCATTGAGAGCGCCGTCGGAAGTAACGGCTAGTAGGGTGAGTCCGTCGCCGGGCTTGACGTTCATGGAACGGGATACACCAGCGCCGATGAGGGCTTCTATCTCGCCGCCGGATTTGGAGTCGAGGTCTCGACCCGATTCGAGGCGTGGAGTGAATCCAAGCGAGTTTTCGGCTACAGGATCGACGGCACTGCCCATGAAGACGCCGGATTTTACGCCGTTCGAAAGCATGCCATTAAACTCGATGCGGGGAGCGATGCCGCGAACGTGTTGGCCAGCCTGAATGGTTGCGGCGACTTGACGCCAGTTATCGATGCCGGTATCGAGGACATGCTTTTCTTCGCGGTCAAAGTGCTCGGCGGTGAAGATCTGAATGTGGCCGAGACCGTCATTGATGGTGCTTTCGCGCAGGCCCCAAAACATTCGGGCGAAGAAGCCGCCGACGAGAAGGAGACCGGTAACGCCTCCTCCAACCATGATCAGGGTCATGATGGTGCGGCGGCGATTGCGGAAGACGTTACGAAAGGCTAGAAGCAAGAACTTGCCCACGGATGCCTCCTTCATTCTGGATGTTGGCGTACAGGCTGTTGGATTGAGTTTGGGTGTCGGATTGAATTTGCCCGTCGCACAGGCGGACGATGCGCTCGGTGTGTTCGAGCAGACGTGCATCGTGTGTGGAGAAGATGAAGGTCAGGCCAAGGCGGCGATTGAGACCGTGCATGAGATCGATGAGTTGCGTGGCGTTGTGAGTATCGAGGTTGGCTGTGGGCTCGTCGGCCAGTACGAGGGCGGGGCGATGGACGATAGCGCGCGCGACGGCTACGCGTTGACGCTCACCGCCGGAGAGCAGGTCAGGGCGATGATTGGCGCGCGCGGAGAGACCGACCTCTTCGAGGGCCTGGGCGACTCGCTTGCGGCGCTCGCGGCTGTCGACGCCCTGGATCAGGAGCGGGTATTCGACGTTTTCAGCGGCTGTGAAAACGGGGATGAGGTTGAAGGTCTGAAATACAAAGCCGATCTTTTCGCGGCGCAGTACGCTCATGCGGGCGGGGCTGAGAGTCGATGTGTCTACGCCTTCAATGAGGACCCGTCCACTGGTAGGTTGATCGATGCAGCCGATGAGGTTAAGGAGGGTGGTTTTTCCGCTTCCACTGGGACCTGCGATGGCGAGGAATTCTCCGGACTCGACACGCAGGCTGGCTTCCGAGAGTGCGCTGACCAGGTTCTTTGTCCTGTCATGGTTCAGGGGGAACTGTCTGGTGACCGCTTCGACGCTGACGATTTCATTCATGGGCTGTTCCCTTCCCGTTTGGCATTGCTCTATTTGGAAGATAGGCGATGGCGCCCGAACACGCGCGGAGTTGCAGACGAGGGGTTGGAAAAGCGGATGACGGGTGGGATTTGGGGGATGAAGGGGATTAGGGGTGGGCGAAGAGCGGCACTGTGAAGGTGCGGTGTGAGTTGAATTTTGAACAGAATTAGCCTGGAGACTGACGGACGAGTCTTGTTTCAGGCGCGAAGATCGTGAAGTGGGAAGGTGTAAATAATCCTGTGTAAACGATTTTTTTCAACTCCGCTGGAGAAAGCATCGCTCCCGATGAACGAGATCCTAATTGAGGTTCGTCGTCTCCCACCCTAGCGACAAAAACAAGAACGTCGCGAGGATAGGGCACCAGCCTTGGTGGCGGATGTGGGAAAAGCGTTCATGTCAGCCGTAGCTTGCCGGACGTTCGTTCACCTCATTGGTTGTTAAAGACTACGTTCAAGGTGGTATCGACTTCGACTGGCTTCCCATCGAGCATATACGGCTTGTATCTCCAGGACTTGACGGCATCGAGAGCGGACTGCTGCAACATGGCTGGTCCTGAGGCGACGCGGATGTTTTCGAGCACTCCAGATTTGTCGATTGTGGCCTGGAGGACGACAGTGCCGGAGACGCGAGCCGTTTTGGCGATAGCAGGATAGACGGGCGTCGTCTTCCTGATCAACATGCCCGACGTTACGCCGCTGGAGAGATTCACTCTCGACGGGCCTTCGATGTTCACTTTAGACTTGCTTCCATTGGCGAAGACATGGCCGAGGTTGGCGCCAGTGTTAGCGAGTCCATCCAGGCCAGTCCCGGCAAACCCGGAACTCGGAGGAACTTCAGTCTTGGCAACAGTTTTGATGTCCTGCGGAATCCTCTTCGGCGCAGAGAGTTGGTCATCCATCATTTTCGATCCCACCGGCGCTGGGGTGGAGTCTTCCGAATCGGTTGTCTGATTCACAGCAGTGTTCTGCTGCGCGGAAGGCGGCTGTGCTGCCGCGTTTGCTACGGGTTGTGGAGCCTTTGTGAGCAACGTTGCCGGCGAGGGCTTGAGCTTGTTCGAGGAGGAGTCGGTATCCTTTCCTTTACCCATTGAGACGACCGACTGCTTTACCTTGGACAGCCCAGGGAGCAGGCTGGGGAATACCCAGGGGCACAGGGCCAGCAGAATCAGCGTCAATGTGGCGGCGACGGCCGTCATCATCATTCTTTTTCTGAGGACACGCCGCCTGGCTTTTAAAGTTGACTCGGCAAGAACATCTTGAGCAGCGTTGAAAGTCGCGGCATTGAACAAAGGCGCGATTGTCGATCCGTCCATCACTGCCACAACTTTTATCTGAGACTTGGGTGGCGGCGGCGCCGCCTTTTGCGCGGCAACATGATCGGTTCCAGCTCTCAATGCGGGGGAACTGGCAGGTGGAGCCGCAGGCGAATTTCCACCATCCCACTCGCTGAAATCCTCGGGAAGCGTATCGGGCAGAGCCTGCACTATTTTCGCTGGAGATGCCATTGTCCATCCTCTCCCTTCTCATACATTGCGCCTTTGTACATGCGCGTCTCAGTTGTGCCGTTTCGACCGGCGGATATGCTTACCAGTTCCCCTCGATGGCTCTCTGGATTTACAGGGATTTCTTCGCTGGCTTCGCGTTTGATCGGCTCTTCCGCAACCGTCGCGAGCAGAGAAGCTGCATTCGACGGAGCTCCAACTTCAATCGCAACGGTTGCATGAGCCGCTGCGTACTCCGTGGTGTCCGCCGGCGTGAAAGCAACGGTGAGTTGGTGGCGTCCCACTGTGAGCACATCGCCCGCGGCCGGGGTGTAGACGAATGCGCCAGGGACGGAAGCCCGTGCATTGAGTTCCCGATCGCCGAGCGAAGTGCCATAAGAGATTGCGGAGGGCGAATGCCACGTAATTATGGCTGGCTTTGGTTTCCTGACGGAGATCGATATTGTGGCTTGCACGCTGGTGTAGTTCTCGGTGTCCAGAGGAGTGAATGTAACCGAGAGCGAATGCGACCCAGCTGAAAGCAGTTCGCCGGCTGCCGGGGTATAGACGAAGGTTCCGGGAACCGATGCCGTGGCGTTGAGTTGAACTCCGCTGAGTGCGGCGCCTTCAGAGACGGGAGCGGGTGTCTCCCAAGTAACGGCGGGCTGCGCCGGGGCCACATTGAGCGATACCGCGGCCTGTGCAGTGGTGTAGCTGGTGGGGTCAGCCGGGGTGAAAGTGACGATCGGGGTATGAGTCCCTGCCGCGAGCATGGCGCCATCTCCTGGTGTGTAGGTGAATGTTCCGGCGATGGCGGCCGTGGCAGCGAGTTGCGAATGGCTGAGCCGGGTCCCGTAGGTGATCGGCGCGGGCGCGGGCCATGCAATCTTCGGGGTCGCCCTGGTTACGGTGACGACCACCGTGGCCTGGGCGGTGGTGTAGCCGGCGACGTCGTTGGGAGTGAACGTTACGGATAGCGTGTGCTTTCCGACGGTAAGCAGGTCGCCCACTTCAGAGGCGTAGACGAAGATTCCTGGAATGGTTGCCGTGGCGTTGAGTTGCTTTTCGCTGAGGGGAGTGCCACATGGAATGGGAGCGGGAGTGGACCACGACACTGCCGGCGACGCTTTGGCAACGGTGAGGAGTGCCGTGGCCTCGGTGGTGGCATAATTCGCGGAGTCTGTTGGAGTGAAGGTCACCGAAAGCCGGTGTTTCCCTGCGGCAAGAACTTCGCCGGCGGCAGGAGAGTAGACAAAAGTGCCTGGAACCGATGCGGCAGCATTGAGCTGTTTATCGTTGAGAGCAGCACCGCAGGAGATGGCGGCGGGTGCCGGCCAGTTTACGGTCGGCGTAGCCTTGTTCACGGTAATCGAGACGTTGGTCTGCACAGGTGCTGCGCCTGCGGGATCAGACGGCGTGAAGGTTACCCAGAGGGTATGGTTTCCGACAGGCAGTACGTAGCCCGCAGCCGGGGCATAGGCGTATGTTCCCGGCATCGATGCGCTGGCATCGAGTTGAGTGGCGTTGAGCCTGGTGCCGTAAGTAATTGGCTCCGGAGTTGGCCAGGCGATGGCCGGCGCGTCACCGGAATCGGAAACATTGATACTGGAAACGCCGGAAACGGAAATAGGGGTCGGCTCTTCGGTAGCCACGATCTTCTCCGCGAGATTTCTGCCAAGCCCGCGAAGCCTGAATCCTGTGGTTTTCTCCTGGATTGCCGGCAAGCCACAAATGGAGCGGGACATCTGGCGAATCAGCCGTGAAATAGGCGTATCCGCAAGCGCCTGTGGGGAGGCGGTGTTCTGCATCTGCCTTGCAGCGGCATAGTCGTCAGGAATTTTCCATTGAACAGGCCTGTTCAGAGCCTTGGTGATATGTTCATCGGTCAACCCGAGAGAGCGAGGATCGTATCGGTTGATTATGATTTCGAGTTTGGGGCTGCCCTGGTTGAAGTACTCCGTGATTACGCGATTTGAGTTGCGCAACTCGGAGATGCCGGCCTGGGTGACGAGAAAAATGGTGGAGGCATCTTTGAACAAAGCCGTTCCCATCAAATCGAGCCGCGATCCCACGTCGACAATGACATTTTCGAATTGCAGGCGCGCCGCCTTGATCAACTTGTCGATGGCTTCATCGGAGGCCTGAACTTTGGGAACCTTGCTGGGGGCTGCTAATACAAATATTCCCGAGCGATGCTTGGCCAGGAGTTTGGAGAGGAATGTCGCGTCAAGGCGGTCGACATCCATGAAGGCGTTGTCAGTCGAGAACTCAGTGACAATGCCCAAGTTGAGAGCGGCGTCGCCCATAGGGAGACCGAGATCGATCAGCAAGGTGCTCTGCGCAGACTCCTGGCCTATCGATATTGCGAGGTTGCAGGCAATCGTGGTCACACCCGAGCCGCCCTTGGCGCCCAGACATACCATCAGCCTTCCGCGTGCCTTTTTCTGATGACGACCTCCCTGACGGGGCACGGATGTCGCCCGATTGAGAGCATCCAGAATCGTTGCCTGGTCGAAGGGCGGAAAAAGAAACTCGCGAGCCCCGGCGCGCATGCAGCGGAAAACCAATTCCTGATCGGCATTCGCGGAATAGACCATGACGGTCGCCGAGTCCTTGGCGCAGATGTCTTCGACCAGTTCGAGTGCATATTCGCGGTCGCCGTCGAGGTCAATGATGACGATGTCGTAAAACCGCTCCATTAACCTGGGCACATCTTCAAGGGCGGGAGGATAGGAAGAGAACTCGCGAACTTCGCAGCCTGGAAACGATGAGCCGGCTGGAACCCCGGACAGCGCGCTGACCAACGCTGTGCGTCGCTCTTCGTCCGGCCCGATGATCCCGATCGACAAGGGGTCTGCGCCAGTCGAATTGGAATCCCGCTGACTGAAAGATGTGGGTGACGAACTCGTATACGAGCTACCGTCATGCCTTTCCGACTCTTGTTGACGGCTCACGCGAAACTGATGATTCTGGTATGCATCCGGCATGGCGAACACTCCAACTCTTTACTTGGAAAAAGCAAACCAGCATTCCGATGGCGATGGCCAAAGTGCCGCGCAAATCGCTTCTTCCAAACGAAAACATAACTACCTGTGACCTCTAGCCGGCCTTTAAGAGGTTCACAAGGGTCGGCTCGGCACAGAAAAAACCGGGACGTAACGGATACCACTGGCGCGATAAGCAATCGAGCAATCGGGCAATCAATTCATGCCAATCTCATGCCGGCCGTAGAGCCTCCTTTGAGACGGGAATTCCTGCCGGCAATGCTGCGGACATAAGCCAGCCAAGGTCGGGACATTTGCGCAAATCCCCGACTATCGCGAAGGCGAGATTGTCGCTAATTGGCACAAAAGCGAATTAATGGATACGACTTACCCCCTTCTCGCGCTTTCAGAATCCGAACGACTCGAACAACTCCCAAGAAGACACCGATAACGTGCGTAGGACTTGCCTCGCACAAATGACATTGGTAACAAGAACAGAGGTATCAAGGTAATGAATCTCAGAAAGAGGTAACTATGTCTATGGCACCTTTGTGTTATTCGAGATTCTCAAGAGCTTAATCCTGCGGGGAACGCAAGCGGCAAGGAAGTCAACATTTCCCGAGGCCGCCCACTGAGGGAGCAGGGCGTGAGAATGAACGGAGGTCAATAGTTTGGAAGGGACGTTACCAAGAGGCCCCTGGCTTCCCACAATGATGGGATACCCTTCTGGCGGTATCAAATCTATGCTGCCTTATATAGAGAGCTTCGGATTGCATCGGGAAGCACAATCAGACAGAGGAAATCAGCAGATGAACAACGTGCTTCTAAGGCTGTATATCAAGCTTCAGGAATTTGCGAGCCGCGAAGATGCCCAGGATCTGGTTGAATACGCGCTGATTGTGGCCGTGGTTGCCTTTGGCACCACAGCCGGAATGAAGACGCTATCCGCCGGGCTCGCCGCGGCCTTTAGCGGTATTAGTTCCAAGCTGAGCAGCTACGTAAGCTAGAGCGGTTCCACAATTAACGTGCCCATTGTAGCCCTGCGGAATGTGGCTTTTTCTTGATGAAAAAGCCACTTGAGGGCGGAGGTTTCGGGGTACAGCAATTGTGGAACCGCTGTAGTGCCTGGCAACTTCCACGAGCCTGAGCAGAGAATCCCCTGTCCAGAGGGCGTTTGCGTGTTCCAACTCCAACGGCATCCTTGACCAGACTTTGGGAATAAGGTCTGGGACACTAGCGCTGCTCGATAATGCCGACTACTCGCCCATTCAAGGAATCCGGGCCGCCTGCTTCAGGAGGCCCGGATTACATCTTCTTCTATAGCTTTTTGTCAACTACGGCTTGAAGACGATTGATGCGAAGGTACCGGCCAATTCGTTGGCGCCGATCCCTTGCCCCACGGTAACGAATAGCTCGTTTGAAGCTCCATTGGTTGAGTTCCCGCCGCCGAATGCAATTCCCCAGAGGTTATTCAGGACGATTTTCTTCCCGTGCTCGTCCCTTATCGTACCAACGAATTGCCCGGTAATGGGGTCAAACGCATTGATTGTACCTTCGACGGAGTTGTTTGAAATCAGCAGGGTATTGCTCAGCGGGCCAAAATTAGGCGGAGCTGCGGCGACACCCCATGCCTGATTTAGAATCTGTCCCTGGATCAGGGTCTTGACGAAGGTTCCGTCCTCTTTGAAGAGGTCAACGTAGCCTCCGGCACCGACGTTTGGTACGGCGTATGTGACGTAAACCAGGCCATCGATGTCCTGAACGCCGAAGACTGAAAAGGTTGATGGAATTGCCGGATCGCCGAATGACTTAACCAGCGTGAAAGCGCCGTTGAATATATCTATTTTGTTGTTCGCGTTGTCCGCCGCGTAGAGGAAATTCCCCGAGGCGTTGCTGGTGATGGCCAGGCCCGTGTAACTCGCCTTGCTGGCCGAGTTGTCCACAACCAGGGTCGAAAGGTTCTTGTTCGTGCCCGGCCAGGCGCTGATTGTGCCGTCCAGCGTGGCAAAGATGAAAGACGAGGCGACGCCCGAAACCAGGAAATCCGTCTTCGAGCCGTTGAAAACGATTCCCGTCGGTGTGCCAGGGCCGTTTGTGCCTGTTGGTTCGACTGGTCCGTTTCCTGCGGTGGGAATTACAACCTTGAGCGACTCTTGAGTTCCGGCTGCGGTATAGAGGGTCGACCAGCCGGTGTCGTTATCGCTGATCCACCAAGGCGAACCGGAGCTCCGAGCCAATCCCCAGGGATTGGCCAGCAGTGGATCGATGGTCGGAGCATGAGAATCGAGTTGATTCGAAACCAAGTTTGTGAGGTGGTATTGTGCTTCGGCCGGGGCCGAGTGCACGAGAAGAACTACGCCTAAGCAAGCGCCGACTGCGATCCTGCAAACCTGCATATCAAACTCTCCTTAACGAAGTCAGAACAGAGGGGGCCGACCATCTGCGGGAACGACGGGGGACGCTCCCTGAGCTGCTACATCAGAGAGTGGACGGGTTGTTACACCAAGTTGTCAGGAGATTGTCACCACTTTGCAAATCCTTTTCACCCAAATGGCATCAGCACAGAATCCATACGGATTCCGCATGAATTGCTGTCCTCGTTTCATAGAATTGTTTCTGGGCGACGCGATCGCGGATGTGGAGGTCAGCCACTGGCTGGCAGAAATCGAGATATCATGCAAGTCTTTGGAATCCTGGTGGGCAGTGAGGGACTTGAACCCCCGACATCCTGCTTGTAAGGCAGGCGCTCTAACCAACTGAGCTAACCGCCCACGGGCAGCGGCAAGGTGATAGGCACCCTTTTGAAATGATACCAGTCCCAGGACCCGAGCGGGACGGGTGTTGCGCCTTTGCCGGCTTGGACACTCTCAGTCGATCGATGGGCTCGGCTGATCGACGGGTCCAGTTGATAGACTGGGCGGTGCGACGGCTCATTGTGAATGCGGATGACTTCGGGCTGACGGTTGGCGTAAACCGCGCGATCGTCGAGTTGCATTTGCAAGGTGCGCTCACGAGCACTACGCTGATTGCTCGAGCGGGTTCGACGGAAAATGCCGTCGAGGAGGCTTTGAAGACTCCATCAATGGGCACGGGTTGCCACGTTGTCCTGGTGGATGGGCAGCCGGTGCTGTCGCCTAGCGAAATCCCTACGCTTGTCGACCGGAAGACGGGACTGTTTCACCCCAAGCTTGGAGCGTTTCTTTGCCGGGTGCTGCTTGGAAAGGTCAGGGCCGCGGAAATTGAAGCCGAGGCCGGTGCGCAAATCGCCCTCCTCACCGGGCGCGGCTTGAGACTCACGCACATCGACACGCACAAACACACGCACATGTTTTCGACTGTGCTGAAGCCGGTGCTTCGGGCGGCGCGGGCGGCGGGAATTGGCGCGGTGCGCAATCCGTTCGAGCCGGCGTGGAGCTGTCGCGCCGCACAAAACGCTCCACTCATCCGGCGGATGGAAGTGAGGTTGCTGAGACGACTTGAACCGACGTTCCTGCGCATTGTGGCAGAAGAGGGTTTCAAGACAACCGACGGCGCTCTCGGAGTGCTGGCCACTGGGACCCTGAATGCTGCGACGCTCCGTACTCTGCTGGAAAGCGTGCTGCCGGGGACATGGGAGCTGGTTACGCATCCTGGTTATAACGACGCGGATCTGGCCCATGCGCATACTCGGCTGCTCGCTTCGCGGGAAATTGAGCGGGAGGCACTTCTCGGGATCAAATCGGCGAACGGCGTAGAACTGATAAACTTCGCGCAGCTTGCGGAGGACGGAACTTCAGACTGAATGTCCTCGTAGGGATGAATGTTGAATGTCAGTGTTTTCATTTCGCAAGGCACTCGGCGTTCCCCTGTGGATCGAGAGACGCGGAGGCCAATTGAGCATTTCGCTGCTATGGAAGATTCTTTTTTATGGCTGGACTGCCGGTGAGGTTTGTCTTGTCATTGTCACGCGCACACGCAAGAGCGGCGGAACAGTGCGGGATCGCGGCTCGATGGTTATACTTTGGGCGACTATCGTCGGCTCGATCTTTGCTGCGGGTTGGATTCACGACAACGTACCGGCACCGATTTTCACCGGAGCGCGGTGGCTCAAGTACACAGCGATTTCGATCATGATGGCAGGCCTTCTCATCCGCTGGACGGCGATACTCTCGCTGGGGAAAGCGTTCAGCGTGAATGTGGCGATTCGCACGACTCAAACGCTGTATCAATCAGGCCTGTATCGCCTTGTCCGGCACCCTTCCTACTCCGGATTGCTGCTTTGCATTGTGGCCATCGCGCTGATTCAGCGGAATTGGATCGGGGCTGCCGTGGTGCTGGTGCCCGTGACCGCAGCGGTTCTCTACAGAATTCATGTGGAAGAGGCAGCTTTGATGGATGGATTCGGCTCGCAATACCAGGCTTATTGCCTCACGACCAGGCGGCTCATTCCTGGCATCTATTAGGCCGGATTTGGAATTCAGGTGGGGAATTTAGCGCCTGCAGAGTGTCGTTTTCTTGATGCGGCACCTGAGTTCATCAACTCTCCTTGCACCAATTCTTCATCCGGCATAGAGCAGTTCTCCGATTTAAGTGGAGTCCGCAAAGTCGCATATATTTATGCGTAATCGCCCGACTCTTTCACGCGGGACGCCCTGATCTAGCGAACCCAGGATCCATGTCGGGTTGCCGTAGCCCAGCAATCTCAAGGGCCTGAAGCACAAAAGAATTCCACGCGAACACCCGGTGATATCCATAAAATGGATTCCCTCGATAGGTTGGCAAGTACTCCTGGCTTGTCGGGAAGTTCTCGTCTGAGTGGATTTCTGCCCATAGCCGGTTCGCAATCGCATGGTTCGCCTTTCTCCATCCATGCATTTTCCCGGTGACATACCCACAGATTTCGATCCTCATCCAACTGCCACCGTTGTAATAAACGCCGTCAGCCGCTTTATTCGCGTAACTTGCCGCGTAGGAGTCGCTCACCATTGGATGCCACTTTTCGGTGAAGTAACTCCAGTCCTTACCCTCTTGCAAGCCAATGAAGATCGGTCGCACAGTTCCGCCTTCGCTGGGGTAAGGACAGTCCTCACGCGGTAGCATTACCGGGATGTGGTCGAGGTGATTGACGATCATTTCATCTGTCAGAATTGGCCGCTCGAAAAGCCAGAGGGAAAGAAACTCGGGAAATATATCGGAAAAGCCGATGCCATCGGTTATGTTGCGCGCGGGATCTAAGAAACCTCGCTTGCGATCATAGTAGCTGCGATACTCTTGCTCGGCTTTTGCAACATAACTCTCTGAAATGGATTCGCTGACTTCGGGGATTTGGAGCTCCCGAATGACTCTCAGCAGCACCGCTAACATGCCCTGGTTTTCACAGAGAATTCGAGTACCTTCGGGATAGTGAATCACGTCGAGCTGACCGATCACAAATTGTGCCGTGCAGATCGCCTCACGTTGTGGATCGTAAGTCGCGAGGCAGTACTCCGCGGCACGTCGTATCTTATCCATCTGTAGCACGGTATCGAAGCGACGGCGGTTGAGCAGCGCCCACATCAGCCAAAGTGGGGTCGAGTCATTTGACTTTCTCTCCACGTTGGCTATGCCTGGCTCAATGAGAGTGTTGATGGAGCCATCGTCGCCCTGATTGTCCGCCCAGGCTGTGAAGATTTTCTCGTTCAGCTCGCGGTTATGAATGCCATTGAGAGCGTAGAAGCTGTCACGCAGATACATCTCGCCAGCGGCCGAATACCAGATGCTAGGCGCCAACATGGGACGATACTCTGTTAGTTCGGCATTCCAACTGAGCATCATGACGTCGGCATAGAGCACCTTCTCGGTCTCGCTACCTTTGAACCCTAGCCCATCGGCCAAGTGGAGTTGACTCGCAAGTCTATACCCACGCTGCGTATCGGGAATCGCTTCGTTGGCAAAGATGAAGACGGTCAAGGTTTCCGCATGGCCCATCTCCAGGCGATGGTAGGGTTCGCGGTGAGTTGCTATCCTCGAGAGTTCGATATCCCGCACCTCCAGTGAGGGCAGACTGATGGCTCCATTCTCCCATTGAAAGAAGACTTCAAACTCTTTGCGCACGCGGTTCATGGCTTTGCTCCCGGCACCGGAGCAAGGCTGGAGAGAATGCTCGCCAGAGAAAGGTGTGCGCCACAGATCACGCTGTCAGCC
>JBELAI010000006.1:0-66643 GCA_049508975.1 Occallatibacter sp.
CTGCTGGTTGCCTACGGCGCCGGTTTCAGCGCTGCCATCGAGGCCATTTTCTCCAAATTTGGCACCAACACCATCATCTTCTGGGGCGGCCGCACCAGTGAGCAGGCCGGCGGCGACAAGGCCGGCGCCAAGGTGCAATTCACTCTCGACGACATCGACCGCGTATCCAATAGCGTACCCGGCATCCTGCACATTTCTCCCATGTCGGCCAAACAGGTTCCCGTCCAGAACGACCTTCATACCTATACCTGGAGCGTCAACGGAGTCCGCCCCGCCTATCAGGAGATTTGGAAGCTCAATCTCGATCAGGGCCGTTTCTTCAATGGAGCCGAGGATCAGGAGCGCGCCCACGTCTGCGTCATCGGATCGGAAAACAAGACCAAGCTCTTCTCCGGCGGCTGGGCTCTGGGCGAAACCATCCGCCTCAACGGCGAAGCCTTTACCGTCATCGGCGTCATGAAGCCCAAGATGCAGGAAGGCGACAACGACGATAGCAACCGGAATATCTATATCCCCTACAACACCAGTAGCGACTTTATCGATCTGCAATATCTGGACAGTATCTGGCTGGACTATCGCGGCGATAACGAAATGGTTGAGAAGGCCTTGCGCGACACCATGGCCTCCGCTCATCACTTCCAACCCTCTGACCACAGAGCGATGGGGGTGGCCAACCTGATGTCGCAGGTCAAGGTGTTTCGGCTTCTCTCGATAGCCCTGTCAATCCTGCTTACCCTCGTCGGCGCGCTCACTCTAGGTATCGCCGGCATCGGTCTCATGAACATCATGCTGGTAGCCGTGCAGCAGCGCACCCGCGAAATCGGCATCGAAAAGGCCCTGGGAGCTCGCCGCCATCACATCCTCATCCAATTTCTGGCAGAGGCCATGGCCATCACCGGCGTGGGCGGCGTTGCCGGTATAGGCCTCGCCTATCTGATCTCCGCGCTCGTCGGCCGCATTACGTTTTACAGCGCCCTGGCCAAGAACGCGGAAAGTGCCGACATCCGCCTCCTGATTTCCCCTACCTCGGTCGTAGTGGCCACGGTGATCCTGGCCGTTGTGGGGCTCGTCAGCGGCATGATTCCCGCCATCCGTGCCGCAAACCTCGACCCCATCGAGGCCCTACGCTACGAGTAGCTACCGAGAGCGGGAGCGCGTGCCCATGAAACAGCAAAGCTGCCCATCGAACCCGCAAACGCGCAAATCGGCTACCATTTACTCTTGGTTGAATCCTTGCCGCCGATCGCTCGATATATGCTGGAAGCCGCCGCGATTCTGGTCACACTTGGCGGGCTCTATGACGTCTTTGTTCCGCGTTTACCGCCCAATCTCATCGCCCTCTGCGGCAGTGACGAAAGTGCCTGCAAGCTGGCCCGGGAATTGCTGCGCGCGCTCGGCGGATCGCTGGTAGCAATTGGGCTGACCGTCGGCGTCCTGGTTGTCTCGACTCCAGTTCAGGCCCCTGCGCACACACTCGTGCTCGTCCTCCTATTGGTTCTCCCGTCGGAAGGCATCAATTCGTTTTGCATGTGCCGCGTCGGTTCGCCCTTTTATGTCCCGCTGGGGTTTGCACTGCTAGCCCTGCTGGGCGTTGTTCTGGCATGGCCCTCTGTCCGGCTTTAAGAGATTTCCGGCGCCGCATGACCCATCTACGATCGTTGGGAACAGTCTTTAAATTGGAGGAGTTGTGAACAATTCACAGAAATGCGTCTCGCCAGCCGCGTTGAGGTGCGAGGCTGGCGTGAGGGGATTTAATCCCTGGCAAAATCTGTGACCTTGGGCAGGTCCAGAATCAGGGGCGTTTGCTCCCTGAACGTACGGAAACCCAATCAGGCGAGCTCCGCGAGCTCCCATGAATTCCTAGGTGACATAGGTTCCCAGGGTGGATCCGAGATTCGAGAAAGTGCCGGCCAGCCCAGCAGCCAGAAACTTCGAGGACGTCGTTGCCCCAAAGCAAATGAGGCCGCCCACAAGCGCGTATTCAACCATATCCTGGCCATCCTCGCGACTCGTCAGCTCCTGGAATTTCACGTAAAGCTTGAGAAGCAGTGTGTTCACTTTGCTTTCCTCCAAACGAAACTTGCCCCGCCCTAGCCGGAGTAGTTTTTCAGTAGCAATTTACGGGCCGATCCGCGCCTCGAACTTATCTACATATAAGTCAATCAGTTACTCAGAAAGCATCCGATAAAATGCCCAAAATGTGTAAACCTCTGTATACAGTTCTCTCTAGGATGGGCCAGCGGTTTACATGTCGAACCGCCCCCACACGGCCGCATCCCGACTTTTCCACAAGCTGGTCAGTCGTGCCGCAAACCCCTGAAAATAAGGGTGGGCTTTCCATGCTGCGGAAAAACTCTCGTCAGAGGGAGAGGGGGTTTCAACCTCCGTGTAAAGCTGGCAAAGTCAATGCCGGCTCCAGCCGCGGAGGGATTTCTTGCCGATACCACTCGAAATCCTGAGTTCTTCCGCAGCCTGTTCAGTCCCGGAGAGATGGACTTCATTCTCCCCGGAACCATTGTGTTTTTGGGTAGCCTGTTATGCGCTGCATCACCAGTCTCTCTTGGTATGAACTTCGATTGGTGACCCTCATCACACAGCGAAACTTGATCGCGGTGTCAACATCTTCTTCAGGCCATGAATCAGTCTTTTCTGTTTCCTCTTCCGTCCCGGCTTCCATTTTTGGAGTTTGTCCATGCATTTAGACCCAACTGCTTTTATCGCTGACCCAATATTGATCCACGAATTGCAACAGCAGGCCACCCCCATCTCCTGCGGGAACGACACTGTCCTCTTCCTGCAGGGCGACGCCCCGATGGGCCTTTACATCCTTCAATCCGGTGAAGTCACTCTCACCATGAGTTCTTCTTCCGGAAAGGAAATAATCTCGACAAAAGCCGCGGCCGGTTCCCTCCTCGGACTTCCCGGGCTGATTGGCAACGAGCCCTATTCACTCACGGCCACTGCCCATGCCGGCTCCGAAGTCGGCTTTGTGGCCCGAGAAAGTTTTACAGCCATCATGCGGACTGACCCACTGCTGGCTCTCAAAGTTCTTCGGGTATTGGCCGCGGAAGTCCGTTCGGCCCGCTCCGCTATCCTGCAGCGCTAACCTCAACCTGCGCTTGTTTCAAGCGATTGACTCAGTCCCGACCCGCCTGAGAAACTTAAGTCAATGCAATATCGCGGAAAAGTGGAATTTGCCCAGGAACGGAAGATTCGTGAGCGTAATACCCGTGTTTATAGGCTTTGTCACTGGCCAATCTGGATCTGGGTCTTCTTCCTCGCACCCGGCCCTTTGACCTTCTCGCTCTTTGCCCATGGTTTCAGCTTGTATAACGGAATCTGGCTGGCCGCCGTGCTGGTCGGCACAGGCATCGCCGGCTTGCGAGGCAAACTGCCCGGCGCCGAACCCCGCCCCTATATTCTGCGCTTCGACGAGGACCGGCCCAATCCTCTTTACCGCCGCGTCTGCTACACCTTTGCCTGGAGCGCCGTGATCACCTTTGCCAGCCTCAACCTTGCCGGTCTGGTCGGATCGGCGGTTACCGGCGTCTGGTACATGAAGCAAATCTACACCTACGCCTACTTCCCGCTCTGCGCCCTCATTCTGATTCTTGGCGCACTGGGCAAGCTTCCCCGCGTCGGCCCGTCCACAAAAACAGAAGGGATGGAACGCCGCTATTTCTACGGCTCTGTCTGGGCCGTCACCGCGGCACAGACCCTCCTGCTCGTCCTGTGGAAGACCGTCCCTCGCAATGAGACCGGCAACCTGGTCAAGCTCTTCGCCGACCTCGCCGCCCTTGCTTTTATGGGCTATCTTTCCGCACAGGGCAAGCTCTATCGCACCCGCCCCATTCTTCCCGGCGAAGTCATGGTCGAATAAATTCTCCAGTTTTTTCCTAAGTTTGCAGTTTAATTCTCCAAAACGCGCACAATCGATTCATGGTCTCCAGAGCGCTCAAAAACCCCGGGGCCCCTCAACCGTCCGCCACGACATTGACTTACCCCACCCCCCCCTTTCACCACATGCTCATGAAAACAATAACGTTACGCCGAAAAAACCTAAACGGCCTACCAAAACAAACAACTTACATCCCGGTCACTTTTTGAAACAAAGAACTTACGTCCCGACCGCGAGTCCGCTCAACCACAGGTGATAAACTCGCAATCGTCATGCTCCTTGCAAGCCTGCTCGTCTTCGCTGTTGCCTATCTACTCGGCTCCATTCCGGTTGGGTACCTGCTGGTCAGGCTCTTCCGCCATCAGGACATCCGCACGGCCGGCAGCGGCAATATTGGTGCAACCAATGTTCTCCGCGCCGGGGGCAAGGGCCTGGGCGCAGCCACTTTCTTGCTCGACATGCTCAAAGGCTCCAGCGCCGTTTACATCGGCGGAGTTCTCGGAATCCTGCTCGCTCCCGATGCGCTAGTCCGCAACATGCAGGCCCTCGCGGCTCTTTCGGGCGTCCTGGGCCACGTCTTTCCAGTCTGGCTCCGCTTCAAGGGCGGCAAAGGCGTCGCCACAGGTTTTGGCGTTTTCCTGGTCGCCGCGCCCACCTCCGCACTGGCAGCCATCACCGTTTTCATTGTGGTGCTGCTGCTTACGCGTTACGTCTCCCTGGCTTCGATCCTCGGCGCCGCCAGTTTTCCCCTCTTTGCATTCCTGCTTGTCCATGGGGAGCGGCCACCGTTTTTCATGGCCGTCCAATTTGCCGTTTCACTTCTGATCATTGCCAAACATCACCAGAACATCCGCCGCCTGCTCACAGGCACGGAGTCTCGCTTTGGATCTTCGTCGCTAAACAAGGAAAAAGCATGAGCCGCATCGTCGTTCTTGGTTCCGGCGCCTGGGGAACCGCAATCGCACTCGCCCTCCACCGCCGCGGCGGACACCAAATCACCCTCTGGTCTCATAACAACGACGAGGCCAGCCAGATTGCCGCAGCCCAAGAAAACATCCTCTTCCTGCCTGGCTTCCCTCTCCCCGCCGACATCGCCATCACCGCGAATGCCGAAGCAGTCGCAGCAGCGGAGATCGTCGTTTCCGTCATTCCGTCTGAATTCCTCCGGTCGACAATGTCGCGGCTCCGCCCGTATTTCCGTTCCGGCCAGATTGTCGTCTCCGCGACCAAAGGCGTTGAGAACAAGACATTCCTCCGCATGACAGAGGTCCTCGCTTCGAGCCTGGTTGCCGCAGTCTCACCGGTGACAGCGTCCAATCCAGATATCAAGCTTGAAGTCTTTGACGAAGATTCAGCGCCGGAAGTGAGTTCTTCGGGAATTGTGCCCGCCCCTCGCGAACTTGACGACCTCGTTCTCTCCATTGGCGCCTTCAGCGGACCCAGCTTTGCCCTGGAAGTGGCGCAAGGCCAGCCAACCGCCGTGACAGTTGCGTTTGACGATCCTGCCGTGGCTGCACGCGTTCAGCACGAATTCTCTTCGGAGACCTTGCGCCTCTACACGTCAACCGACGTTATTGGCGTTGAACTTGGCGGCGCGCTTAAAAACGTAATTGCCATCGCAGCTGGAGTTGCCGCTGGCATGGGCCTTGGCTTTAACTCCGCAGCCGCGCTAATGACCCGCGGCATTGCCGAAATCACGCGCCTTGCCGTAGCCTGCGGAGGCCGACGCGAAACGCTTGCCGGCCTTTCCGGCGTAGGCGACCTGGTGCTCACCTGCACCGGCTCACTCAGCCGCAACAGGACTGTCGGCCACGCGCTCGGTCAGGGCCGCAGCCTGCCTGAGATTCTTGAGAGTTTAGGCGGCAAAGTCGCTGAAGGAGTATTCACCACGCGCGCTGCCTTGGGCCTTGCGCTCCGGCACAATATCGAAATGCCGATTACTGAGCAGATGGAACTGATCCTCGACGAAGGCAAGGACCCCCGCGAAGCTATCAAGGACTTAATGCTGCGTCCCGGCAAGCACGAGCATTGACGCCTTGCCTTATCGGTTTAACTGCCGCTGCCGAGGTCTTCCATTCTTCGCGTTCGCTATTTCGCCCAGCCACCCAGCTCAAGCGCCACCGTCCTGCACGCTCCGCGCAACTCATCCGCCGCCGCACGATCATCCATGGCCCGCGCTACCACCATACCTCCCACACACAAAGCCGCGGTAGCCTGGGCCATTCTATGTCGTTCCTTTCCGCTCGCGTCTATCCCCCGCTCAAGCACACTCACCATCGCTTTGAACACTGTCTCAAATGCGCATTTTGCGCGCGCCCCACTTCTTGTAACATCCGAAGGAAGCGCCACCATTGGACACGAGTTCTCCACATCTTCAAAATGCTGCCACGAAAGATAGGCCTCAACGACCTGGGGACCAACTTCCTTCGATGACCTGTCCACTTCCACGCCGTCCCAGCAGTTCTTCCACTCCGGATCGGTGAAGAAGCACCCCAGCACATCCGCATAAAGGTCGCTTTTGCTATCGAAATAACTATAGAATCCGCCGCGCGTCAACCCCGCACCGGCCATAATCTGGTCCACCGACACTTTGTCGAATCCATGCCGGTTAAACAGCCTGCGTGCGCTTTCGACAATCTTCTTCTTCACTTCGTCGCGATGACCAATCGGATAAGGCATCGTTCCTCCCGTCTTTCCAATATTCCGCCGTCCGCTTCGCCCTGTCGATCAAAATATGATCTTGAACATACTTCGCCAGCATGTTCCCATGGCTCAAAGTTCCTTTGCAGGAAAACGGAGAAATCAATGAACACGACCCCGCCCGCTTCCCCCTTAACGCGACGCAAGGCCCTATCCGTAGTCGCCGCATCAATGACTACTCTAGCCGTCGGCGCCCCGATGCGTGCAAGCGCTCAGCAGATGTCGATGACAGAGAAGCCATCCACACCGGCCCATCTCTCACTCACATCCATCCATTACGAAATCGAGTTCAAGGCCGGCCCACAGCGGCTTTACGAAGCCCTACTCGACCAAAAGCAGTTTGCCGCTTTTACGGGACTGCCCGCCACCATCGACCGCACACCCGGCGGAAGTTTTTCGCAGTTTGGAGGGCTGATTGTTGGGCGGAACATCGAATTCGTTCCCAATCAGCGCATCGTACAAGCGTGGCGCCCCACTCACTGGGACTCCGGTATCTATTCCATCGTCCATTTCGAATTCAACCCGCGCTCTGCCGAAACCACGATGATCTTCGACCATACCGGCTTCCCCGCAGGCGAGTACGATCACCTGGATTCCGGCTGGCAGGGTCACTATTGGGAGCCACTCAGAAAGTTTCTGTCTTGATCGCTCCATTTCACAACAAAATCGTCACTGATCAATTCTGCCCAGTCTGCTTCTCAACCAACGCTTCATACTGCATTCACTAGAGTCTCTCGGGAGCCACGCCCCTTCTCTCGACAGCCGCGGACAACCCCGCACAGGAGAATGCAATGCAGAATCAGTTCACAGCGATGTTCCAGCAGTTCACAAGCACTCAGCTCATCGTTGCCGCGGTGGTGTTCGTCGTCCTCGTTGGCATCGCCATCACCGCATACCTCGTATATCGCAGAAACCGCACCCGCAGCCTGCGCAATCGCTTTGGCGCGGAGTACGACCGCGCAGTGATCACCCACGGCTCATCCAGCAATGCCGAGGCGAAACTCGCCGATCGCCAGACGCGTGTGAAGGCTCTCGACATTCGCTATCTCAGCGCCACTGAGCACGATCGTTTTCTCAGCGAGTGGAACACCGTCCAGTCCCGCTTCGTCGATCATCCGAAGGCAGCCGTTACTGAAGCCGACGACCTGATCAACTCACTTCTCGAGGCCCGCGGCTATCCCAACACCGGCTTCGACCAGCGCGCTGCCGATGTCTCGGTTACCCATCCGCGCGTCATGGAAAACTACCGGGTAGCCCACGGAATCGCCGTCCGCCCAGGCCGCGTTGAAGCCACCACAGAAGAGCTTCGCACCGCGATGATCCAATACCGCGCCATTTTTGATGAACTGTCACAAGCACAGAAACCAATAGAAGCAAGAAACGCGGCCTAACCCAATTGGCTGCACATTGGAGCGTCCGAGGCCCGTCTCCCAGACAGGCCCTCCACTCCTGCTGGAATCCCGGATCTCACCCCGCATTTGAGAACTGGGATTCCACACTTTTTCAGGAAGGCCATCGCCCTGTAGTTATCAGCTTTGACTTGGCGTGCCTCAATATAGCGCGATTCAAAAAACCACTTCTGTATTGCGTAACCTATCCCATGTACAAACACACTGAGCGCGACATCAGCCGCGCTCAGTGTGTTTGCAGACTACTGTAAGGCCCGCCGGGGGAGGTGCAGCACCAGAATTACATTTAAACCAGCCGCAACCGATGTTACAAGTCAGCGCTTCTCTCCACCGGTGTGGCCGCGTCCATCACGCATTTCATTGCCCTTGAACATTGCCGGGTCTCTGCGTTGCGCCGCGGCCTTTTCTCCGACTTTGGGCGCCGAACCGTTGTAACCGTGATGCGGGTCGAACGAGTTGTCTACATTACCCTGGAAGTTATCTGGACCATGGAACCATGGGCCAACGCCAACGAAGACGCCGCCATTGAACCATTCCGGGCCGTAGTAGCCATCTGGAACACAGCTGTAGGGGGCGTAGTCATAGTAGCCGTAAGGACAATCCGGGGCGACTCCGACTTCGACACTGATCTGAGCATTCGCTTTGGGAGGGGTCGCCGTAAACATGAAACCGGCAACAGCCGCTATTGCAAGAACTTTAAATCCATTCATCCATTCTCCTCACTATGGCCGGGGTTCGAAGTTACCTACCCCTCCATGCTCAACAGTAGCGAGGCGAATTGACTTAGTCTGAGCAATACGATGCACGAACTTCTTGTGAAATGCATACGCGATTGAGGTCACTGAAACGGGTTTGGCGCGGTCATCGAGTACCAGCGGTTTCCCCACCAACAGCGCTGCGTGCATGTTTTATCTCCGGTAACGAAGCATCGGCAGAGGACCATTGTTTCAAGAATGCGCCATAGCTTTCACGCGCGCCGGCCGCATCGCCTTCAAGTTCTTTCACCCGTGCAAGACCATAGAGGCCAAAGCCGGAATTAGGCCTCTCGACCAATGCTTCCTCATAAGCCGCCTTTGCTCCGGCATAGTCTTTGGCGCGCAACAAGGCGGTGGCCTCATTTTCGCCGACAGGCCGGATGTAAAACGGCGGCTCGTGGTAGCCGACTTTCTTCTCTTCTGTGGTTGCCTGAGCGTAAAGCTTCTTTGCATCGTCGAGTTTGCCCTGGCCGACGAGAACCCCGGCGCGAAGCTCAAGCGATGCGATGCTCAGGCACTGCAACAGCGGTCCGGGTTCCGCATCCGGCAAGATAGCCGTCACGGGAGGCTCGTCCTTCTTGGCCTCGTCCTTTTTGTCTTTGTCCTTTTCTTTGTCCGCTTTCTTTGCCTCGTTGTCGTGATTAGCGCGCCAAAGGCCCGCATCCATGCGCTCGCTGGCCTCCTGCGCTGCGGATACATCGCCGCTATCAAGAGCTTTCATGCCGCGCGCATACTCGCGGAGTTCATTGGACAGAAAGCGTAGATTCACGGTCTTCTCGCCGTCCCCAAGATTCGACTGGCCGAGCAAGGCGATCACCGATTCCCAATCGCCCACGCGCATTGCGACGGGCAGGCGCAGGCTGATGCGCGACAACTGGTCGCGTGCGGACCAGAGATACATCGTTGCGGAAAGCTTGCCGCGCGCTGCCGAGAGATGGTCGCTCAGCGCATTAGCCTCGGTGAGCTTTCCCTGCTCCATCAGGTTGGCGATGGAGTACATCATGTTGTGCACGTAGTTCCAGTCGTCGTCTGGTGAGACGTGCTGGTCGCGCAGGTAGCGCTCGTCGGCATCAGTGGATGCAGCGAACCAGTGTTGCGCCTCCGCATAGTTGCCTACGCGATAAAAAATGTGGCCCGGCATGTGGACCATGTGGCCTGAATTCGGCGCGAGGCTGGCGAGCAGGGACGCGCTTTTCACAGCTTGTTCGGGATGATTGCCCGGCTCCATGGCGTGAATCCAATAGTGGTGCGCGGCGGAGTCGTTGGGCGCATCGCGTATTACAGATTCAAGAATCGCAATGCGTTCCTTCTGGCCCGGCTTTGGCTCGCCCTTGTCGTCGTAGCCGTCGCCGACTGCCTCGGCAAGAAAGATGCGCGCCTGGGTGTCTTTGGGATTCTTCTTGACCAGTGTGCGAAGAGTAGCGATTTGCGCAGAGTGGTCGTCACCCTTGGCTTCGACCTCGGCCTGCGCCGCTTCGATGTAGAGCTTGCCTGCGCTGCCCGCGTGTCCTTTCAACGCAACGGCCTTCTCCAGCGCCTTTTTGCCGTATTCCTCAGTATCGGACCCGCGCGTGTTCTCAGCCTGCGCGAGTCCCCAATAACACATCGCGCACTTGGGATAGATGCGTATGGCCTGCTCAAAGGCCTTTGCCGATTCATAGTCCCAGAAGTCGTGCAGCAGGCTAAGCCCCTGGTCGAACCATGCCTGCGCCTCGGTGCTGGCTTTGATCTGGATGTGGCTGTTGCCGATACCGGTCATGTGGATGGGCGCGGGAAGCCGTTCGGGCGGCGGAATGGGCTGCATGTCGGCCATGTTGTGGGCGGCGCCCATGCTCTTGCACTGCTGTGCCGGGGCCTGGAGACAGAAGGCCAATGCCAATGCAGTAGTCGCGGCGAGGGATGACCCGCAGCCGGATGAACATCGAGATAAAAAGGGAAAGCAAAGAAGCCTCATGGCGACAATATACGCGAGAATTCGCAGGGATGGCACGCTCCAATTGTTGCCGCTGAGTCAACCCTGATTACTAATCACCAATCTCTGATCGCTACCGTGTTCTAAACTCGAAACTGGACTCTTTATCTATGAAGTTTTTTAGCCGAAGACAAGAAGAACCGGAAGAGACGCCGAAAGTTGGTTTCTTCGACAGGATGAAGCAGGCGGTTTCGCGGACGCGAGAGTCGCTTTCATCGAAGATCGAAGGGCTGGTTGCGTTGACGCGCACGGTGGATGAGTCGAGCCTGGAGGACCTTGAGTCCGCGCTGTTGACCAGCGACCTAGGCGTGCAGACCACCAATCGAATTCTGGAGGCACTCCGCGACCGTGCGCGGCGACAGGCGATCGAAGGCGGCGATGAGTTGCGCGATCTTCTGAAGGCTGAACTGCGTGCGATTCTCGAAGCTCCGATGGCCCAGAACCCTCCCGCCACACAGCCGGCCGATGGGCCGCTGGTCACGTTTCTGGTTGGTGTGAACGGAACCGGGAAAACTACGTCGGCCGGCAAACTTGCGGCGTGGTATCGCGGGCTGAATCGCAGCGTGCTGTTGTGCGCGGCGGATACGTTCCGCGCTGCGGCTATTGAACAGTTGGAAGTTTGGGCGGCTCGATCGGGAGTGCAGATGATCAAGACGCGGCAAGGCGGCGATCCGGCGGCTGTTCTTTACGATGCGGCGGCCTCGGCCAAGGCGCACAAGATCGATGAATTGATTGTCGACACTGCGGGACGCCTGCACACCAAAACCGGCCTGATGGACGAGCTGGAAAAAATGCGGCGGACGGCGGCCAAGCTGATTCCCGGCGCTCCGCATGAGGTGCTGCTGGTGATGGACGCAACCACGGGGCAGAATGGATTGCAGCAGGCGCGGCTGTTTACGCAGGCCGCCGGAGTTACCGGCATCATTCTCACCAAATTGGATGGCACGGCCAAGGGCGGCATCGCTGTGGCCATTGCGCAGGAGCTGAATTTGCCGGTGCGGTTCGTCGGCGTAGGCGAGAAGATGAGCGACCTGCTAGAGTTTTCACCGGCGGAGTTTGTTGACTCGCTATTGGAGTAAGATGACCACCCCCGATCAAGACATTTATTGGATGCAGCGGGCACTAGAGCTAGCCCGCCGCGGTATTGCCGTCACCTCACCCAACCCCGCTGTGGGCTGCGTGATTCTGGATCGCGCGGGGCAGGTGGCCGGCGAGGGCTGGCATGAGTACGCGCTGGTGGATCACGCCGAAGTGGTCGCCCTCAAAGTGGCCGCGCAACACGCAGGGAATCGCCTGCTCGGCGGCACCGCCTACGTCAACCTGGAGCCTTGCAACCACACCGGACGCACCGGCCCATGCACTGAAGCTCTCATCGCTTCGGGCCTGCGCCGCGTAGTAGCCGCAACCATCGACCCCAATCCTGCGGTCGCCGGACATGGCGCCGATCGCATGCGTGCGGCGGGGATTGAAGTGACCTTGGGCGTCTGCCAGGCCGAAGCGCGCCGTCTCAACGAAGGCTTTGCCCGGTGGAGTCAGCACAAGCGTCCGCTGGTCCTGATGAAAGTGGCTATGACGATGGATGGCCGCATCGCCCCGCCGGCCGGCGTGCAGGCGCCTTACCAACCCTACTGGGTTACATGCGAGGCCGCGCGGGCTGCCGTTCAGCCGCTGCGCTGGCAAGCCGACGCCGCGCTCACCGGCGTGGACACTGTTCTTGCCGACGACCCCTTGCTTACCGACCGCAGCGGATTGCGCCGCCGCAGGCCTCTGCTGCGCGTGGTGCTGGACTCGGCCTTGCGCATGCCGCTCGATTCGAAGATGGTGAAGACGGCGCAAAATGACGTGGTCATCTTCACAGTCTCCAAGGACGACAAGCGGATTCACGAGTTGCAGTCACGCGGCGTACGGGTTGAAGTGCTGCCTGCCGAAGCGGGCCGCGTGCCTCTCGGCAAAGTGCTGGACAAGCTGGGCGAGGAAGGAATTCTAACTCTGCTGACCGAGACGGGCACGCGTCTGAACACGGCGCTGTTAGCGGCCGGCCTTGTTGACCGCGTACATTTGTTTGTGTCGCCGCAGATCATGGGCTCGGATGCTGTGCCGGCGTTTCGCGGCATGGCGCACCCGATTCGCATGGCGGAAGTGGAAGTGGAGCGGTACGAGAACGATCTCGGACTTTGCTCCCTGCTGAAGGACCCGTGGCCGCATGAGACGAAGGACTCGGGGCTAGGGAATAGATAATAGGGAATGGGGACCAGCGAGCACATGGGCTCTTGTCTTCGGCGTTCTTCGAATATGGCTGCAGCAAGCCGACAGTACGTTGCCTTTGTCCCTCGTCCCTTAGTCCCTCGTCCCTTGTTTCAGTCCTTCTTCTTTAGAAAGCGCGCGATGATTTCCCCCCAATACGACTGTTGCGGGTGATAGAACGGATCGTTGTGGGTGGCGTTGGGAACGATTATCAGCTCAAACGGCGAACTGCAGAAGCCGGCCAGTTCCCTGGCCATGTGGACGGGAAACAGGCGGTCCTTTTCGCCGTGCACGATGAGGACCGGAATTGAGCAGTTGCGCAATGCTTCTTCGGCGTCCCAGATGGGTGGCACCGCGGCGCCAAACTTTGTTGGAATGCCGGCGCTGAAGGCCGCTTTGCGCAACGAAGTGAAAGCGGCGCAGAGCACCAGGCGATGAGCAGGGACGCTCTTGATGGTTGCTGCGGCGATGCCGCTGCCTAACGATAATCCAAGTATTGAGACTGGCAATGGGGCCGTTGATCCTCTGAGAAGGTGGAATGCGGCGACCGCGTCTCGCTCCGCCTGGGCGGCGGTGAAGAAACCCGTGCTGCGCCCGTAACCGGAGTAATCGAAGACCAGCGAGGCTACGCCGTTCTCGGCCAACAGTTGCTGCACGCGGTGCCACAGCTCAACGGTTTCTCCAATGCCGTGGCAGATGAGCAGGCAGGCTTCGGGTGTCGACTGAGGCCTCACCAGCACTGCATCCAATACATTTTTGCCGCTTGGAATGGCGTGCCGCGAGGTTCCGGGGCCGGCCGTCTCGATGCGCCCATCCCAGGGAATTCTGTGCAGAAGCCGGTCGCGCACAATGCACACGCGGCTAGTTGCGGTGATCGCGATGGTAAGGAGAATGTCTCGTGTTTTGTCGCCGGACACGTTGCAGTTGCCCTTGGCAAGAATACAGGAAAGAAGAGGGACGAAGGGACTAAGGACGTAGGGACTAAAGATACCCCGAGGCGGTGCAGGCCCATTTCCCGAGTCGCTACTTCCCTATTCCCTGTTCCCTGGTCCCTGGTCCCGAATCTCTAGTCCGCTAGAATGGAATTATGTTTACCGGCATCATTGAACAGACGGGAACGTTGGTCAGTTTGAAAGAGACAGGCGGTGTTCGCCGCATTACGGTCGAGGCTCCGGGACTGGCTGGCCGGCTGCGCGAGGGCGACTCGCTGGGGGTTTCCGGCGTGTGCCTCACGGCGCTCGATGTGAATGACACATACTTCCACGCCGACCTGGCGCAGGAGACTTTGGACAGGACTTCACTGGGTGCGCTGGCGACTGGTTCCAAGGTCAACCTGGAGCTGCCTACGGCTGCGGGAAGCCCGCTGGGCGGGCACATTGTGCAGGGACACGTGGACGGCTGCGGTGCCCTGCGCACGCTGGACCCCGTCATATCGAGGGAAGATCCGGCATTCGACATCAAGACAACCGACTGGACGCTCAAGGTGCAGGTTCCCGAGAACCTACGGCCGTGGATGGTGCACAAAGGCTCAGTTGCCGTTGAAGGCATCAGCCTGACCATCGCGGCTTTCGATGGCGAGGCCATTAGCATTGCGATCTTGCCCCTCACCTATTGGCGGACCAACCTGCACACGCTTGCCGTGGGCGCTCCGGTCAACGTGGAAGCCGATGTGCTGGTAAAGCTGGCTCATGCGCAGATGATTGCCGCAAAAAAGCCGGAGCTTGAGCTGACGGAGGCTTGGCTGGTGGCGCACGGGTATTGAAGCGCGGGTCATTGGCGCTCATAATCTCATCCGAAGGGATGGGGTAGCATGAAATCCATTGCCGACATCGGCCTGAAAATCACGGCACGGACGCGCGAATATTATCGCTATACCGGCGTATCCGCGGAATTGGAGCGGCGCGGCGCCGGGAGTTCGCGGCCTAAGCTGGCTTGGGTGCATCGTCAAAGAGAACTGGCGGAGCAGAAGCGATTCCGAAGCTAAAGAGCGGTACCCGAAGGCCGATTAGACAGAATATGCGAAAGATTCAAGCATCGAACGCCCGGACTCACTTTTACAGCATCCTCGATAGCGCGGAGGGCGGAGAGAGCGTTCTCGTAACCCGCAATGGGAAGGTGGTTGCGCGCATCGAACCCATTCCTTCCGATGAAGCTCCTGGCGACGCGGCCCCGGAGTGCACTCCCGATGAACTAGGCTGATTCAGGGTTGAGGTTTCCCGCCCTTGCGATAGAAAAAATCGCAAGAACGGGGCACGGAGCTTTTGTGACGAATCGCGCACGGAGTTCATTGAATTTATAACTCGACGCGGCGAGTCAGGCTGCTCCCCAGGCGCAGAAATGCGGCTGAATCGGTTTCTCAGATCCAAGGATCGACGATTGGGTGCACGCTCTATTCTTACGGCTTGGCAGGGAGTTTGGGGGCCTCGGTTACATAGTCGTCGCCAGTGCGGGCGAGCAATAGAGCGCGGCGATCGGTAAGCAGCTTGAGGCGGTTGGCCACTTCGATGAATTCCTTCTTCTGTTCGGGCGTAAGGCCAGATGCTCCACTGGTCGCGTCGGCGGGAGTGCTCTGCTTGCTCTCCGTTGCTATCTTGTTCAACTCGTCCAGCTTCGCCTGCAATCGCGGGATTTCGCGATCGATCAAGATCGGGCGAATAATCGTGGTCTTCGCGTGGCCGCTGGCAATCTCATTCCGATTGTTCTCGCCCCACACCGGCAATATCCCAACGTGGCCGAGTTCGACGCGTATCCCTGCCGGGCCGTAGTCTTTGCGGACGGCGGAAAACATACCAATCATGGAGTCGCGCGGGTCGCCGTCCTTGTCAGGCATCAGGCCATCAACATAACTTCGCGACTGGTTGGAGAGAAAATTTCCCAGCGAATAAAAGATGACGGTGTTGCGACCGTCCTGCGTGCGATACGTCTCGACCGGCTGCAAAACATGAGGATGATGGCCGACGACTACGGAGGCCCCAGCCTCGAGCATCTTGTGCGCCATTTCCACGTCTTCAGGACGCGGCGCAGGTGCGTATTCGATGCCCCAGTGAATGGAAACCACGAGAAAATCGCATTGCGCTCGGGCAGTTTTGATGGCATCGAGAACCTGGGCCTCGTCGGCTCCGGGAGCACCGCCCGACTCGCCCGGATAAGGGAAGAAGTTCACGTGCGGCTGGTCATCTTTTTCCGGGTTGCGATTGCCGTTGAGCCAGCGGGTCATACCTAGCCAGCCCACCTTGATGGCGTTGGCCTCGGTGATCGTGGGCTGCCAGGTTTGCGCGGCTGTGTCGCCGGAGCCGGCAAAGAGAAGGCCTTCGTCGCGCAGGTGTTCGCGGGTTTCGGTAAAGCCGGGCCAGCCCTGGTCCATGACGTGGTTGTTGGCGAAGGAGACGATTTTGATGCCGTTGGCTTTCAGGCCGTCGAGCAGCGCAACGGGAGCGTCGAACATGAAGGGCTTCGAGCCGTGCGAGTGGGCCGGCGCCACGGGAGTCTCGAGGTTGACGAAGCCGAAATCGGCGTGGTGGAAAACGTCCGAAACATCGGAGAAGAGCGCGCCCCAGCCCTGGCTGTTGGTGGGATCGCCCGCGGCAGCAGCAGCGGCGGCCGCGGCGCGCACCGGCTCATGCGGAATCACGTCGCCACCGACTGCAAAGCTCACCTGCGCAAGCTCGTGCGGATATGGAACGACAACGGCGGCAGCGCGGTGCCCATGGGAGCCAGTGACAAGCGCCGCACCTAATGCAGCAACGACAAGTAATAAGACTCCCTCGGAGGCCAGACGCCAGTGCCTGCGCAGGGCTGGTGCGATCTTTGCCCCGAATCCCGCCCCAAATCGCCGTCCCTGCCCCCGTCCTTGCATGGTCCAATCCATTGCGTGCACCAATCCGTGTCCCTTCATTTCCAATGACAAAGTTGAACGCAATCAGGATACAGGTATGGGAGAGTGGAGCGGTGGACTCTATTCATGGCGGTCCCGCGCAACAGCTAGTACTCGCACCAGGAGCCCCAAACGATCCGCTATTGGCCTTTGAGCGCTCCTTCCCCCTTCCGCGTCTATCCGTTACAAGCATTGGCAGCATAAGCTGGTACCCTGAAAACTGAGTAAGAACCCTTGGAAAGGCCGGCAATCCCTCGTCCGGCGACCGGAGCCATGGCAGAGTTCGTCATCAAATTGGCAGATGAGCGTGGACGCGTGCAGGAACAGACGCAGACGGCAGCCACAGCCGATGAGCTGCGCGCGCGCTTCACCCATGCCGGATACCACGTGTTTTCAGTCAAGGCACGGTCGGGGTTTGCCGGACTCAAGCGCCGCAAGGTCAAGCTGGAGCCGTTTCTCATCTTCAACCAGCAGTTCCTTACGCTGATCCGCGCGGGATTGCCGATTCTTGGCTCGCTGCAGATGCTGGCCAAGGGACAGAAGAACACCCATTTCTCCGCACAGTTGGACGACGTGTCGAATCGTGTGAAGACCGGCGAGGCGCTCTCGTCGGCGTTTGAAGCGCAGAGCGGGTTTCCGGTGATGTATACGACTACGCTGCTGGCCGGGGAGCGCTCGGGCAACCTGCTGGAGGTGCTTGAACGCTATGTGAGCTTCCAGCGGGTTACGCTCACATTCCGCAAGAAGCTGATTACGTCGCTGATTTATCCGTGCGTGCTGATGACGCTGGTGACAGCACTGGTGATGTTCATGTTTGCCTACGTGGTGCCACAGTTTGCCACGCTCTACGACCAGCTTGGCTCGAAGCTGCCGGCGATGACGGTTTATCTGCTCAGCTTCTCGAAGTGGCTCAATCACAATCTGCTTTGGATTCTGCTGACGATTCTGATTGTGGCCGCCGCAATCTACAAATTTGCCTCTACCGAGCGGGGTAAGGACTTTATCGACGGTGTGCGCATCAAGCTGCCTGTCTTCGGCAACATCTGGCTCAAATATCAGGTGGCGCTGTTTGCGCGGACGCTTTCGACGCTGCTCACGGGCGGCCTTTCGCTGGTGCCATCGCTCGAAACGGCGGCTCGCACCATCAGTTCGCGGCGCGTGTCGAAGGCGGTCATTACGTCGATTACGACGGTGCGCGAGGGCAAGAGCCTGGCCGAGGCGCTGGTCAGCACCGAGGTTTTTCCCGACCTGGCGGCGGAGATGATTGCCGTGGGCGAACAGACCGGCGCCCTGCCGCAGATGCTCAACTCCGTGTCGGAATTCTTCGATGAGGATGTGGCTACCGCGCTGACGGCGTCGCTGGCGCTTATTGAGCCTTTCATTCTGATCATCATGGGCATTGTTGTCGTGTTCATTCTCATTTCGCTCTATCTGCCCATCTTCTCGCTGGGCATGACGGGCGGGGGCGGAGGAGGGTAAAAAGCCATGGCAGATTCAGCTTCAGTACTTGCAATTCCGATGCCGACGGGTACCGACGACCGCTCCCAGGCCGAGGCGCTGGCGAAACGCTATTGCGCGGAGTTTGTCGACCTCAAGAACTTCAAAATTCAGCACGATCTGCTGCGCACGGTGCCTGTGGAACTGATGTTCCGCTACAACTTCGTGCCCATCGAGCAGCAAGGGGACGCACTGGTGATTGCGGTTTCCGATCCTTCGCGTTTGATGGTGCTGGATGAAATTGCCGGCCTGCTAGCGCACCGCATTATTGCGCGCGTAGCCACGCTGTCGCAGATTACCGACCTGCTGAAAAAGACCGAGCAGTCGCAGCGCGTGCTGGACGAAGCCAGCGAAGGGCTGACCTTCGATGTGCTCACCGGGGACGAAAACTCCGACGAGAACATTTCGATTGAAAAGCTCACCAGTGAGGAGGACATCAGCCCCATCATCCGGCTGGTGGATACGACCATCTTCACGGCGCTGGAACGGCGCGCGTCCGATATTCACATCGAAACAAATGACGACTCGGTGGTCGTGAAGTACCGCATCGACGGCGTGCTGCAAATGGCCATGGCGCCGATTGCGCGCGAGCATCACTCGACGATTCTGTCGCGCATCAAGATCATGAGCGAACTCGACATCGCCGAACGCAGAGTCCCGCAGGATGGGCGCTTCCGCGTGCGCTACAAGGGCCGCCTGATCGACTTCCGCGTTTCCATTATGCCGACGGTACATGGCGAAAATGCTGTGCTCCGCGTGCTCGACAAGGAGTCGATGAGCGAGAAGTTCCGCAACCTGACTCTCGAGGTCGTGGGGTTTGCGGACGAGGATCTGAAGCGGTTCCGCCGCTACATTCGCGAGCCGTATGGCATGGTGTTGGTGACGGGCCCTACGGGTTCCGGCAAGACCACTACTCTCTACGCCGCGCTCAACGAAATCAAGAGCGACGAAGACAAGATCATTACCATTGAAGACCCGGTGGAATACCAGATTCGCGGCATCACGCAGATCCCGGTGAATGAGAAAAAGGGACTGACGTTTGCGCGCGGACTACGCTCGATTCTGCGCCACGATCCGGACAAGATTCTCGTCGGCGAAATCCGCGACAACGAAACAGCGCAGATCGCGATCAACTCCGCGCTGACCGGGCACCTTGTGTTTACTACCGTTCACGCCAACAACGTGGTGGATGTGCTGGGCCGCTTTGTGAACATGGGCGTCGAAGTCTACAACTTTGTGTCGGCGCTGAACTGCATCCTGGCTCAACGGCTGGTGCGCACGATCTGCGATCACTGCGCCCACACCGTAACTTATGGCGACGATGTTTTGCACGCCTGCGGCATGGACCCGGAGGAGTGGCACGGCTTCGAATTCCGCGAGGGACAGGGCTGTATGGAGTGCGGCGGCACCGGCTATCGCGGACGAACGGCGATTCATGAGTTGCTGGATTTGACCGACCCGATCCGCGAACTGATTCTGGAAAAGAAACCAACATCGGAAGTGCGCAAACTGGCCCGTAAAGAGGGCATGAGCTTTCTGCGTGAGTCGGCACTCGATCGCGTTCGCCGCGGCTTGACAACATTGAAAGAGATCAACAAGGTTACGTTCATTGAGGCATCGAGATAGCTCTCAGCTTTCAGCTGTCAGTGAAACAATCGGCTGTCAAGCGCCATGGGCGAGTCATGAATGGAACGAGGAGCAATCAAGAGCTAAAGGCTGATAGCTGAAAGCTAAAAGCTGCATTTGGAGACAGGGAACATTGAGTTCGATTTTGAGCAAGGCAAAACTCGGCACCGAGCCCGGCGGACGGCCTCCTTCGGCGGTGGAGATTACGCCCGAGGGAGTGCTGGCTGCCGTGATTCCAGCTCCCGGTCAGCCGCCGGCGTATGCCTACCAGCCGCTTCCGGCCGGCGCGCTGCTCCCGGGCATAGGGGAGCCGAATGTGCGCGCTCCGGAAGCCGTGGCAGCCGCCATCCGCACCGCTCTCGACCAGGCTTCGCCGCGCACCCGATCGGTGACGCTAGTCATTCCAGACACAGTGGTGCGCGTATTCGTGCTGGACTTCGATTCCCTTCCCGACAAGCCTCTGGAAGCCCTTCCCGTGCTGCGTTTCCGTCTGCGCAAGATGGTTCCGTTCGATGTTGAGCATGCCGGCCTGAGTTACCAGGTTTTGATGGAAAACAAGCACGAGTGCAAAGTGTTGGCGGCGGTTTTGCCCGGTCCCATCCTGGCTGAATATGAGGCCGCCGTGCGCGCTGCCGGATACGAGCCGGGCGCAGTCTTGCCTTCCAGCCTGGCGGCTCTTGCGGCGGTCGACTCCATGGAAGCAGTGCTGATTGCCAACATGAGTTCAGTGGCGCTCACCACCTGCATTTCGAATGGTCAGGACCTGCTGCTTTATCGAACCCTCGACCTGCCGGAAAATCCCGCACTGCGCCTGGATGAGGCCCGCCGCGGAGTATCTGTGGCCGCGGCCTACTATGAAGACAAGCTGGGCGCTCGGCCAACACGGCTCCATTTCGCCGGCTACACCGGAGCCGACGATGCCGGAGTTGAAGGATTTGCCAATTGGATAAACGACCCCGCGCTGGCTATTGTCGAACTGACCGGGCGACCTGAAACCGGGGCGGTCACAACGCTCGGCACAGCAAGCATTGCCGGAGTCACTGGCGCGCTGGCGGGGGTGCGCTAGCGATGAGAATTACTCTCAATCTCGCCACCCGTCCGTTTGCCGATCTGGGACCGGCCATGAAGCGGCTGCGCATCGGCATGGGTGTGCTGGCATTTCTCGCCATCCTGCTTGGCTTCGGCTTGCACGCCATTCACCAGCAAGCCGAGGCCAACCGCGCCCACGACCACTCGCTCGACGGACAGATTGCCCAAATCGCTCGCGAACGGCAAAGCTATACCGACCTGATGCACCAGCCGGACAACGCACAGGTGCTCAAGCAGGCCGCCGCGTTGAACACCATGTTTGACGACAAGGCCTTCTCATGGACGCTGGCGATGGAAGACCTGGAAACTGTGCTGCCGGGCGGTGTGCAGGTGACGACGCTGGAACCAGCGCGCCAAAAAGATGGCCATATCACTTTGCACTTGCAGGTGCTGGGTCCCCGCGACAAAGCAGTCTTCCTGGTGAGTAACCTGGAGCACTCCAGGCGGTTTCTGTTTCCCCGCATCGTGGGCGAGAACGCGGAAAGCTCCGATCGTCCGGGACAACATGTGGAGCCGGTGAGCGCTTCCAACCGGGTGCAGTTCGATGTGCTGGCCGAGTATAACCCCGCCTTAGCGGGCGAGCGAAAGGCAGCCAGGAAGCCGGCTTCGAAATCCGAGGATTCCAAGGAATCGGCTACGCACACGCCGCGTTCCATTCGTCCGGTCCCTGCGCCGGTGGTCGCGCCGGGACGCCCGCCTTACAGTGGAACCAGCACTCCCCCGCCCATGAATGCTCAACCCATGAGACGGCGCGCCGTGGCTCCCTATGCGGGAAACACCCCGACACCGACCCCACCGCCAGGAGGCCCGCAATGAGCAACCAACCGGCGCCCCTCTGGCGCGAACGCCTCTCTTCTCCGCTCACCTGGCACTACGCCGGGTTCGCCGTACTGCTTGTGCTGGTCATCGTCTTGTCGGTTCGGCTGGGACTGGATTGGGTCGCCACCAACGGCCGTTCGAAAGATGCTCTCGCAGGCAAGCAGGTCGAGTTGAAGGCCATGGACCTGCAAACAGCACCGCTGCGCGGTCTGGACAAACGTGTCGTCGAATCCAGAGAGAAGATTCACGCTTTCTATGAAAAGCGCGTTCCATCCAACTACTCTTCGTTTGCGGCCCGTATCGGCGACCTAGCAGTAAAGTCGAACGTGCGTCTGTCAAGAATGCAATACACGCAGGGCAAGCCGGGGGCGGACCTGACCGAAATCTCTCTCGATGCCGGTATCAGCGGCGCTTATCCAGACATCATGCGCTTTGTGAACAGCCTGGAACGCGATCCGATGTTCTTTGTGATTCGGGCGATGCACTTGACGGGGCAGCAAGGCGGGCTGGTCAATTTGCGGCTCGGTGTCTCCACATGGATGCGCCCGGCCGACGTGCCGAGCGAATTGCCGCCCACGCCTGAAGCGGGCAAGGACGGTTCAAGCCCCGCCGGCACACCCGCGACCGGACCGGCGACAGGCCCAGCCACCGGCAAGGAGGGCGAGTAGCATGGCTATCCCTCTGGGTACCGAAAACAAGCGCCAGGTTTACATTGTGATTGGGCTATTCGTCGTCATCGTTGCGGCAGGCGCTTACGAATTGATTGGCTATTTTGGCGGTCCATCCACGCCGCCTCCGCCTGCTCCAGTGGTCAAAACCGCAACTTCAGGCGCACGCCCGGCACAGGGTGCAAAAGCTGGAATGACCGGGCAGGGGCCGGATGCGGAAAAACTGAGCAACCCGGATCTGGATCCCACCGTGCATTTCGACAAGCTGGCTGGGAGCGAGGACGTGGAGTACGCAGGGACGGGCAGAAACATTTTCTCCGCAGATTCCGGGCCCGTTGAGATCGAGCGGCCGCTGAATCCCGCGCGCCCCAACGATGAACCCAGGGCACAGCTTCCGTCCGTGTACGTAGCACCTTCGGCCCCCATGATCGATTTGAAGTACTTCGGCTACACGCAGACGAAAGACAAGACCATGAAGGCTTTTTTCTCGCATGGCGACGATGTATTCATGGCCAAAACAGGCGAAATTGTCGATCACCGCTACAAAGTGGGGACCATCCAGCAAGGCAGTGTACAAGTGACCGATTTGAGCTATAACAACACCCAGACGTTGACGCTGTCAGCAAACTAGCTGAGAGCTATGAGTTAAAAACATGACCACGTCCCTCCCAACCCGCCGCCCCAACCCCTCAGAAGAGGGTTACATCCTGGTTGCCGTCATGTTTATGCTGGCGCTTCTGGTGATCGCCATGTCGGTTGCCGCGCCAAAGGTTGCGAAGTCGATCCAGCGCGAACGCGAACTTGAGACCATGCATCGTGGCAAGCAGTATGCCCGCGCGGTCAAGCTTTATTACAAGAAGTTCGGCGCCTATCCGCCCAATGTGGATGCGCTGGTAAAGACCAACGAAATTCGTTTCCTTCGCAAGAAATACATTGACCCCACAACCGGCAAAGATGAATGGAAGATTATCCGGGTGGGCCAGCAGAAGACGCAGACGCTGGGCTTTTTCGGCCAGCCGATTGCCGGAACCGGTCCGGTCGCCACCGGACTAACACCAGGCACACCTGGGACTCCGGGTGCGATCGGGCAAAACGGCACACCGACCATCGGCGGGCTTAGTCCTTCCGGCGGCAACAACGGATCCACATCGGGGGCGACCGATAACGGCAGCGGAAATGGAACTACCGGTAGTCCGGCGGACCCATCGAGCGGTGCGAACGGGGCGAATGGGACTGGCCAGAGCGGGACTGGAATCGGAGCCGGGGGGACTGGCACTGGAACCGGCGGCGCGGGCTCCATCTTCGGTGGCTCTGGTGACAGCTCGAATGGCCAGACCTTTGGCGGCATAGGCGTTATGGGCTTCTCACCCACTAGCCCCAAGCAGTCCATCCTGGTCTACAAGAAGAAGAATCATTACAACGAGTGGGAGTTCCTCTATGACCCGATTGCCGAGCAGATGATGTCGATGGGCGGCGGCGGCGGGAATACGGGGACGGTCGGAACGCCGGCCGCAGGCATGCCGGGTAGTTCGCCTATCGGCAGTGGATCTAGCTTCGGCGGTGGTTCGAGCTTTGGCGGCGGTTCAGGCATCGGCAATCCAGGGGGCACAGCGCCCACTCCCCCGCCCCCGCCACCACCCCAGCAGTAAATAGATAGACTTAAGATCAGTCGCGTCCAGATGCAGAAATGCCCGCCCCTTCAGCGAGAGACGGGCCTTTCTGACAGCGCTTAGACGCTGAAAGAGGAACCGCAGCCGCAGGTCGATTTCACCTGGGGGTTCTCAAACTTGAAGCCGGCCGCCTCAAGCGTCTCGACGTAGTCGACAATGCAGCCGTTCAGATACATGAGCGACGTGGCGTCAACAAAGACCTTCAGGTCATCGAAGCCGAACACCTTGTCCATCATGCCGCTCTGATTCTCGAAGGCCATGGAGTACTGGAAGCCTGAGCAACCACCTCCGACAACGCCAATGCGCAGGCCGGCGGGCAAAGGATCCTGAGTCGCCATGATCTCTCGCACCTTGGCAATTGCCTGGGGAGTCAAGTGGAGGGGTGCCTTCTTTTCGGTTTCCTGTGCGGGTGCAACGGTTGCAGTAGCCATGGGTTCCTTTCGAACTGTGAAATGCTTGCCGGTACTTAAACTGTACCTGTTCCGCCGTCCGGGATACAAGTCCCTATCGCGGCATTATTCCATTGGATGCAACCAAAATGGTTAAGGTCGCAAGGAACAAGGGCGTGTTGGGAGCGGTTGCCGCGGACAGCGAATTCCGCGGAAAGCAGCACAATTTCTGTGTTCATTTGAACAAAACGACTGTGACACGAGTCACCCGAAACCTCGTTGTTTGGGGTTAATATGGGGAACCGTAAGGCCCCTCTACTCACGAGACCGCGATTCCTTCACGGACCCGCCGGTATCTGGGACCCAAAAAGATCAATGGAGGTGGAGTATGACGGGATTTGTGCCGGTAATGTGGGCAATTTGGGGAGTGCTGGTCGTAGTTATGCTGGCTCTCAAGATCTATTCTGGCAGGCTGAGCCGCAACGAAGAGAACCAGCTCGTCCTGGACTCGGCGTTCGATAATTTGAAGACTGAACAGGCTGCGATCGCGGACAGCATGCACAAGCTCGAGCCGATCAGAAAGGCCTCACTATGGCTGGTTGTCGCTGCGACCGTCTTTGTGGTCGGCTACTACGCCATGGACGTTGTGAACCAGTTCAAGTAGCTCAGAATTAAGCCCTTATCCCGGAACCACTGGAGGCTGCCACCCGGTAGCCTCCAGTGGTTGGGCGGAATCCCTGCACTCCGCTATTCCACTTCCTGCCTGGCGCGATACCCTTCACGGGTAATGATGTCGTATTTCAATGGCTTGTGCTTCTCGTCCTGCATGCGCAATGGCTGCCCTTCGTCATCCACGAGCTCCACGCGCAGCTTACGATAGGTGCCATCCTGCTTGGCATTGCTGGGGTGGTAGACCAGTTCATACTTGGAGCGGATGTTCGAGTTGATCTCAGAAAAGATGTCCGGCATTTCAGCCGGAAAACGCGGAAAGTAGCTCGCTCCGCCAGTGAGATTCGCAAAAGTCCTCAGTTGGTTGTCAGCCTGCAGGAAGGTCAAGTTGTCGCCGTGCGCGCTCGCGGCCCGCGCAAATCCACCAGTCGCAACGGTGTAAATGGTGATGTCCTGCGCAGCCTTTACCTTTTTGAGAATTTTGTCCAGGGTGAGCTTTGAGAACGTATCTATTCCCGTAGCGATCAAAATGATATATTTGCGGCCCTCAATCCGTTCCAGCCGATCGAGTCCCTCATAGAGCGCGTCAAACACATTAGTCTCACTGAAGCCGGGAATGCGCAGCGAGTTGATGGCCTCCTGAAACTGGAGCTTGTCCTGTGTAAAGTCCAGCTGAATCTGGTTGCGCATGTCGAAGGTCATGAGCGCGACGTAATCCTGCGGGCGCAATTGTTGGGCGAATGCAAAAGCCGCGTTGCGCATGTCGTAGATGAAGTAGTAGCTATTCGCGGCGAATTCACAAATCATCAACGCCGTAATCGGCGCCTCTACGCGCTTGAATCCGGAGACTTTCTGTTCCACGCCATCTTCATAGACCCTGAAGTTTGTGGGCTTGAGGCCGGGCACGAACTGGTGAGTCTTTTCCAGAAGCACACCCACGTCCACGGTGACCTCGGGGACCTCAATGCGCAGGGAGTAGTTGGCCATCCCCTCTGGATTCTTTACTTTGGGAGCTGCGGGAGCGGGAGGCGGCGTATCCGCCGGAGCGTCCTTCTTTTTGGGAAGCGCGATGACGCCCGAATCGCCGCCGGGGCCTCCCGCATCCGGCGCGGTCTGGTCAGGCTGCTGCGCCGGCGGTGTCGGAGGCGGCGTGGGCGGTGTGGCCTGGGACCGGGCCAGTGGCGCAACTGTCACGGTCATCCATAGAAGAAGCAACGCGGCGAGCAGAAAACGGCGAGAACTTGGAACAGACAGGCGCAGGGTGTACATGACGACCTCTTTGCTCAACAGCATACGGGAAGACGGGTTCGAGCTACTAGCTGTCGGCTGAAAGCTGACAGCTGCCTCGCAGGCTGTACTCTAATAGACGTGGAAACTCGCGTGAAGGAAATCCGTTTCGGCCTGGCGGCCCTGGTATGCACCCTGACCCTGGCTGCCGCCACCTGGTTCTGGCCCCAGCTTTTGCAGGCGCAGGATACGCCGGTTGCTGTCGGCCCGCCGCCGTCCGGCGGAGGCATCTTCCCGCTCAAGGAAGTGAAGAAGGGACTCAAGGCTACCGCGTGGACAGTATTCCAGGGCAATAAGCCCGAGCCAATGGACGTTGAAATCCTCGGCGTGCTGCGTGGGGCGCGCGGGCCCGGACAAGACATGATTCTCGCCCAGTTGCACGGCACCAAGCCTGAATACACCGGCGTTGTGGCGGGCATGAGCGGAAGCCCGGTATATATCGGCGACCGACTGCTTGGTTCCCTTTCTTACCGCATCGGCGAATTCAGCAAGGATCCCATTGCCGGAATCACGCCCATCGAGCAGATGCTCGAAGTGCGCGATCTGCCTATAGAAGCAGGGGTCAGGGATCAGGGATCAGGGATCAGGGGGCCTCAAACTTCCTCTGTGGGGTCAACGGTCTCGGCCGACGGCATGAATTTCCAGGCCATGGAGACGCCGCTGGTCATGAGCGGTTTCCGTCCGGAAGCAATCAAACTGTGGCAGCAGCAGGTGGCTGGAACTGGCCTGGAGATGGTCGCGGCTGGTGGTTTAGGTGGATCCTCTTTAGACGGCAACGAACCCTCGGCCGCTGCCTCAGCCACAATTGTGCCGGGCTCGGCTGTCAGCGCCCAACTGGTCCGCGGCGATATCGAGATTGCGGCCACCTGCACGGTCACCTACATTGACCCCAAGCAGTTGCTGGCCTGTGGCCATCCCATTCTGCAGGCCGGCAATATTTCACTGCCCATGACTGCAACCGAAGTGGTGGCTACGCTGGCCTCCCCGCTCAACGCTTTCAAGATTGTGAATACCGGCGCTCTGATTGGCGCGTTTACCGAGGATCGCAGCTCCGCTATTCGCGGCGTATTGGGCCAGAAGGCGCACATGATTCCGCTTCATATCTCTGTGCACTCGCCGAGCGGCGAACGCAAGCTGAATGTGGAGATTCTCGAGCTGCCTTCTCTCACCTGGCAGGCCATGCTGGTTACTCTCTACGAGGCTTTGCTGGAGAACAACGAGAGTAGCATGGACCTCAGCTATCACCTGACCGGCGCCATCGATCTGGACGGATATCCACCCGTGCCGCTGAACGAGTGGGTTTCGGCCAGCGATTCAGGGGGTGCGCCGCTGGATCTTGCCCTTCAGGCCGGGAGCCGATTTGCGCGGATCTACTCGAACGGCTCGCGCCAAAGCAAGGTGCGCGCGATCAATCTGAATGTGGAAGCGATCCCTCGCCGTATCCAGCAGCAACTGGAAGCGGCGCGGCTGGTTTCCGGTGACACTGTGCATGCCGGCGATACGGTCATGGTCGAAGCCACCATCCGGCCATGGCAGAAGCCGGCCCGCAACGTGCGAATTCCCGTTACACTCCCGGCCAGGCTGGGCAGCGGCAGCCTGCGAATTCTGGTTTCGGATGCCGGTACCCTGGACCGGACGCTGGATCAGCCAAGGTTCTCCGGTCACCCCGTGGACTTGGATACAGTGCTTTCTCTGGACCGCCGCAGGCACGCTGCCGACCGCATCTACGTGAGCCTGCTGGTGCCGGAAACCCAGGCAGGCGTTGAGGGACAGACAATGACCAGCCTGCCGTTATCGGTAGCCAATGCGTTGGAACCGCTGCGCACAGCGCAGGACATTAGCCTGAATGGGGAGTCGGCAGCCGTAGCCGCGGATGCACCCGCAGGCGGTGTACTAAGCGGATTCCAGATACTTACCCTGCACATAGAGCCGGGCGGCGGTTTAAACTAGCATTGACGCAAAGTTTCATTTGCCATTCTCCGAGCCGGCGCTAATTCGGTCTGTCGGCTCCTATATCACTCCCAGTGAGGAATTCGAGACGCCATGGCTCAAATTCAAGGACTAGCAGCGCACGCGGCTGGAGCAGAACTACTCCCCTATCGCTATGACCCAGGAAAACTGGGCGCGCAAGAGGTGGAGATTGCAATAACCCACTGCGGCGTTTGCCACAGCGATCTTCACTTGATCTCGAATGACTGGGGTATAAGTCACTATCCCTTTATTCCCGGCCATGAGATTATTGGCACGATCGCGACCGTCGGCAGTGAAGTTAAATCGCTCCAAGTAGGCCAGCGCGTTGGCCTGGGCTGGCAATCCAACTCCTGTGGCCAGTGCGAATGGTGCACCCGCGGCATGGAGAACCTTTGCCCCGCATCTGAAGGCACCTGCGTGCACCGCAACGGCGGCTATGCCGAAAGGGTCAGGGCCAATTTCCGCTTTGTCATTCCGATCCCGGAAGCGCTGAAAAGCGAGCACGCCGCGCCACTGCTTTGCGGCGGCATTACGGTCTACAACCCGCTGCGGACACATGGCGTCAATCCCTCGTCGCGCGTCGGCGTCATTGGCATCGGAGGCTTGGGTCACCTCGCCATCCAGTTCGCGCGGACCTTCGGCGCGGAGGTCACGGCCTTCTCCACCTCGCAAGGCAAGGAAGAGGAAGCCCGCGCGCTGGGTGCGCACCGCTTCGTCAACAGCCGCGAATCGAAGGCGCTGAAAGAGGTGGCCGGAACGCAGGATTTCATCATCAGCACCATCAACGCAGATCAGGACTGGGGCGTTTACATTCAGGCGCTTCGGCCGACGGGAACGCTTTGCTTCGTGGGCGTTCCACCATCACCGGTCTCGGTGCACGCGTTTCCGCTCATCGCGGGCATGCGCTCCATAAGCGGCAATCCGACGGGTAGCCCTTATCGCATTAGAGAAATGCTGGACGTGGCTGCACGGCACGGCGTAAAGGCTCAGATTGAAGCCTTCCCGATGGCAAAGGCCAATGAGGCTATCGAAAAGGTGAAGAAGAACAAGGTGCGCTACAGGGCCGTTCTGGCGAACTAATCTCTCTTCAAAATCAAGCAACAATCAAAACGGGACATCATGGCTGTCGGCCCTGATGTCCCGTTTCTTTATGCAGATTGGGAAAGTGGAGAAGGCTGGCAGGAAAGCAACGCAGCCCCGGCGACACAGGGCGCGACACCGCGCCACCGGGGTAATCCAGGCACCAATATGCCTGGCTAGGGAACTTGTTAGGCCGTATACACCGCTTCGCGTGGACTTTGCTTCTTCGCGCTACCCGCTGCCCATGCCAGAAGCTCTTTCGGGTGAACAGGCTTTGCAATCAACTCAAATTTATGACCAGCACGATTCGCGGAGACCAGCAGATCTGAAGTCGCCGCCTGCCCGGAAAACAGCAGGATCCGGCAATCGGGGAAAATGCGTCGAATTTTGATAGCCAGGTCGATGCCGCTCTCTCCCGGCAGCATCACGTCGGCAATCAGCATCTCCGGCGGCATCAAGAGCGCGGAATCAAGAGCACTCTCCGCGTCGTACACTGGCACGGCAGCGTACCCGGACCTGCTCAGGATTTCGGCCAGGGTGTCGGCGATGGCAGATTCGTCGTCAACAACCAGCACAACGGGCCGGTATCCCTTTTGTCCATTCTCGGTCATAGTTTCCAGAACTTGTTTGATCGGCACTGTGGGGAAGTTTGTCTTTCGAGTCATGGGGAAATCTACCTCTATAAGAACCCTAGCAGCGCTTTTCTTTTACGGGGAAACTCTTTTCGATACGTACAAAGTATTTAGAATTTCGGGTTCCCAGACTTTCTTAGAGGCTTTTGAGACTCCTAAAGCAAACGGAAAGAGGGCGAGCAGCTCTTCCTGAGAGCTTCGCGAGACTCGGGGTTAAAGTATTCTCGGTTGAATGTCTGATCAATAGTGATCAGTTTTTCTCTTTTTTACAGCTTGCAAACTCTTCGCGACCTCAGTATTATTCTGGTCTAGCATACGTCTAGGGCAATTTAGCTATACGTTAAGACTTGAAATAATAGACGGATGCCAAAGCCAGACAAAAACCGAATGGAATAAAACACAAGAAAGGATTTGGAGCCATGTCCACTAACCCGGAGCCGAAGAATTCCCCGTCCAGGTTCGAATCCATTCTTCAACTGAACGTACCCAAAGGGCGAGAAGGCAAGCACAAAAAGATCGTATCGGAACTGATGAGCGACATCGACCAATTGGAAGCTGGGTCGGCGCTCAAAATCCCCTTGTCGGCGTTGCCGGACACCAAAGAGAACATTCGATCGGCTCTGAATCGGGCGGCACGGCAAAGACGCATTGAAGTAGCCACTTCGAGTGACGCTGAATTCCTCTATGTGTGGGTACCTGGGCCCGCTTCGGAATGAACTGCAATCATCTGTTGCACTCAACCACGAGCCTCTAGCCCGGCAAAAGATGCAGGGAAACCTGCGCCAGCAGTTCGGTCGGCGGCACAGCTTTGTCGACCACAGCAATCCTGAGCCCCGCAGCCTTGGCCGATCCATGCACTTCGGCCTTTTCTGCCGGCCCGGCAAGCAACAGGACCTTGCAATCTGGAAGCTCCTTTTTCAAGGCGGCTGCGACTTCAATGCCGCTCAATCCCGGCAAGGCCACTTCCGCGATCACCAGCTGCGGCGGAATCAGAAGCGCAGTTTCAAGCGCGTCTTGGGCGTCGTAGGCAGCAATGGCGGCAAAGCCGTTCTTATTCAGGATTTCCAGTACTGTTTCGGCAATCGCGGGCTCCTTGTTGACCACCAGAATTATGGGGCGATCCTGTTGTGCATCGGCCACCGGCGAGGGTACATCCGTGATGGGCACCATCGCGAAATTCGTGCGTCCACCCCCTCGGAAATTACGTGGTTGGTCAAAGTGACTTGCGCGCATAAAGCCCCCTGACTTCCCGAACTACGGAGCGGCTTACGGGGCAAATGCTGCAAGTGACGCGTCCAAGTCCGGGCGCGAATGAGTCAATCGGAATCTGTCTCTGGACAACGGCTACCTGATGGACACCGCAGACCGGCGGATTTGAATCTTTTCTGCTGAAACATTGCTCTCTCATCTGATTCTCCCGGTTCGACTGGATCATGGGCCTTTCCGTGGCGGGATCCTTGCTTGAAATGCCTGTGCAACTTGCACCGACATTCAAGAAAAGTAAATCAACTCACCATCCGTAGCAGCCCTCTATCACCCAACGTAACAGGGTAATTCCTATACGTGTTACTTCTTTGCATTACGTGCTAAGTCTTTTTAATCTGATCCTTGTAGGGATATACAGGAGGCTGCAACCTCTTCCTCTGGAAAGGGTAGCTTTGGTGCAGTGTTTGGTAACTCCAATGCCCGTTTGCTATGGATCGACGTGCGGGTAGCTTTACTTTACGGCAATTTAAGCGTACGTTAAGGCCACGATTCCATTTTCGAGGAGTCCAGCGGATGAGGCGGCAAAAATGTCTACCAACAAGGATTCCAACGCGGCTCCCATGCAGTTTCAATCTATCTCTCAGGTAGACGTACCCAAGGGACGGGACGGCAAACACAAGAAGATTGTGACGCAGCTATTGAGCGACATTGGCAAGTTGGTTCCCGGATCTGCGCTCAAGATTCCACTCTCCGTTTTGCCGGATACAAAAGAAAACATCCGCTCCGCGCTCAATCGCGCGACCCGTTTCAGAGGGATCGAGGTAGCCACATCCAGCGACGCGGAATTCCTTTATGTGTGGAAGGTTGAGTCCGAATCCTGATCTGACTGAACGATTGTTTCTTTTTTGAGTGGGTTACCTTAAGCCCGGCCCAGATGCGTTCCTTGTGACTCTAAATAGATGAGAATTGGTGTAATCAGCGACACTCACGGCCTCCTTCGACCCGAGGTAGCTCCAGCACTTGCCGGCGTCGATCGCATCCTGCACCTCGGCGATGTAGGCAAAATCACCATCCTCAGCGAACTCGAAAAGATCGCCCCTATTACCGCCATTCGCGGCAACATCGATCACGGCGGCTCCTGCGACGAGCTGCCGGAAACCGACGTCGTTCTGCTCGAAGGCCACTATATCTATATGCTCCACGACCTGAACACGCTGCACCTCGACCCTGCGGCAGCAAAGTTCGCGGCCGTTCTCTACGGGCATACGCATGTGCCGATGTTTTACAAGCGCAAGGGCGTGCTTTACTTCAACCCGGGTAGTTGCGGGCCGCGGCGGTTTCAGTTGCCGGTGACGGTAGGAACGCTGACGTTTGAAGAAAGTGGGGAGATGGAAGCAAAGGTCATCACGCTCGCCCCGGCGTAGGCAATATGCGACTTCCGAATGCCGTCACACATCGGAGACGACGAACTCATGAGGCGCTCAAGGTCAATTGACTTTGCACTCCTCGGGTAAAACGGCTGGGTCAACTCGTATGCGGCCAATTTGCTGGCGGCGAGAAAGATCAAAATCAAAGAGCCACGTTTGTGGACCGCCGAAGGCAGCAGGCACCCCGCTCGCTTTCACGAAAAGCCGCTCCTTCTGTTTGTCGAAACGAACATCGGCCGGATAGATGTAGTCACCGGCATTCGCCGCAACGACCTCCGTGCCATCGGATTGATACCTTAGGTCAATTTGGCCACCGGGCACTTGAGCACCTGAGATTTGAACGGTCACGCCTTTAGGTGTCACGAGTTGATAGTCCCAAACACGGGCAGGAGCAGCGATTCCCGGACCGCGTTCCACTGGAACGCACTCAGCAATCTCGTAGCCGCTGATTATTGGCCCACTTCGGACCGTCCGTGTGCAACCGACCAGAACTCCGAATGTAGCCAGTCCACAGGCAACAATGATTGCGCTCGTTCTCATCGAAACACTTCCCTCGGCTTCACTACGAAATTCCATTCGCTCCTGTTCCCGGGAAGGGTATCGACAATTCTGAAACTACCCGTCCAACATTCCACGAAACCCGGACGCGGCTACCCCCGCATGCGCGGATTTACCCACCGGTACACCACGTCTGTCAGCAGGTTCACCAGCACATACGTCAATCCGATCGACAACAGACAGCCTTGCACGAGCGCGTAGTCGCGATTGGAAATTGCGCTTACCGTCAGGCGGCCGAGGCCGGGCCAACTGAAGATTGTCTCTGTCACGATGGCGCCGGCGAGGAGCGCGCCGAACTGTAGGCCGACTACGGTGACGATCGGGACCAATGCATTGGGCAGTGCGTGGCGGCAGACTACTGCCGTCTCGCTCAGGCCCTTGGCGCGCGCGGTGCGGATGTAGTCCTGGCCTAGCTCTTCCAGCATCGCCGTACGAATCATGCGCGTTAGAATCGCAGCCAATGACGCGCCCATCGCAATCGAAGGCAGAACCAGGTAGTGCCAGTCGATGGAGCGCCCTCCAGCGGCGTTCGCACCGGAAACAGGCAGCCAGCCAAGCTGAATGGAAAACACCAGAATCAGCACCGGCCCCAGCGCCAATCCCGGCACAGATAGCCCAAACAGCGAAACTACCGACAGCACTTGGTCAAGCCAGCGGCCGCGCCTGACCGCCGCCAGAATTCCCGCAGGCAACGCCAGCGCCAAACCCAGCCCTAATGCTGTCAGCGTCAACGCCAGCGTGTATGGGTAGCGCGCGGCAATCAGGTTGCCCACTGTCGAGTGCATGCGAATGGAACTGCCCAGGTCCCCGTGCAGCACCCCATTCCAGTAGTGGAGATACTGCGCCCAGAGCGGCTGGTCGAGTCCGTACTGGTGGCGCAACGCGGCGATGTCCGCCGGAGTAGCTCCATCGCCGAGCATCTGCAGGATGGGGTCGCCGGGAACCAAGTGGATGAGCAGAAAGACCAGCGAAACCACCAGCCAGACGACAGGAAGCGTGAGAGCGAGGCGCGTGAGAATCTGCTTCATGGGCTCGCTCTCAACGATAAATCAAGCGGCCGGCTGCTTTTGAAAGTCGAAGGAAACGAACAGCAGGTCTTTCGAATTTGGACTAATGCCCTGTCTCTGAAGTCCGTCGTAGAACTCACGAAAGGCAAATGCAGATTCTTCGACTCACCACCCCCGAACTGAAAGACGTTCGGGGGCCCCGTTCGCTCAGAATGACAGCCTCTGCTTTGTTACGAACTTCAGAGACAGGACACTGGGCTGGAGCTACAATTTATCCGGTAGGCACCCGAAATTGAAGCAAAGGGTATATGCATGGCCGAGAATAAGACCAAACAGACCACCACCAGCGCTCCGGCGTTTCTCGATGCGATCCCGGACGAGGCCCAGCGCGGCGACGCCAGGGCTCTGGCCCATCTGATGCAAAAGGTCACCGGCAACAAGCCCCGCATGTGGGGACCGTCGATTGTCGGGTTCGGCAGCTACCACTATGTCTATGAGAGCGGGCGCGAGGGTGATAACCTCATCGTCGGCTTTTCGCCGCGGAAGGCCGCAAACGTCTTGTACGGCGCGATCGGCTTTGATGGCGCGGAAGCGTTGCTCGCCAAGCTCGGGAAGCACACCACCGGCAAGGGATGCCTCTACATCAAGAATCTCGCGGATGTGGACGCGAAGGTGCTTGAGACACTCATTGAAAATGCCGTTGCCGCAACGAGGGCGCAATACGCAAAACAAGCGTAGCCTTGTTTTTGTGTCCTCAGGGAGGACGGTCGGCCGTCTGGACATTTTCCTCATTTTTGGGTTCTGTCCGGATAGCGGGTCAACCGACCGGAACCAACTATTTGGGCGGGCGCTCGCAGGCTGAGATCACCTCTGGGCAGTGCGGGTTCGCCAAAACCGGTACAGTTCATGTAAAAGCGGCAGCAGAACTGCAATGACAACAGCAACCCGCTCCGGGTGCTGATATGTGTTCATCGTAGTTGTTACAGTGGTTGTTACAGTGCTTCCGCCTCCGAACCGCTCTGTAATGGTGTTCTGATGCCATGGCATGTATATGGTTCCGATAAAGCCAACTAGAAACCCCACTGATCCGAGAAGCGCATCCCTCCCGATGCCACGTGTACCGCACTTCGTTATCAACGAAATGAGCCACCCGCTAAGCGCGCCAATTGCCATGCCGCCAATGGCGCACAGCACCAAGGGGACAATGACGAAAATAAGGGAAGCCGGAACCACACGGACATATTAGCGCTTCGCGGTCTCGCAAGTCCCAAACTGAGACACTACCCACAATTTCGGTTGTAGCGTCGGCAATTCTGAAACAACGGATTCTTGCGGTCACAGGCTACCGATAAACCTCCGGGATGAAGTTCTGCTCATGCATCGGCGGCCGAACGTACTTCGACTTCTCCAGCGGCGGCAGCGTCAGCGGCTCGGGCGTCAAATCCTGGTATGGAATCAGAGACAGCAGATGGCGGATTACGTTCAGCCGCGCGGTCTTCTTGCTCTCCGCATTCACCACGTACCAGGGGCACTGCTTGGTGTCGGTAATCGCGAACATCTCGTCCTTGGCGCGCGAGTATTCCGCCCAGTGTTTGCGCGATTCGAGATCCATCGGGCTCAGCTTCCAGCGCTTGGTTGGCTTGTTCATGCGGTCCTGAAAACGCCGCTCTTGCTCGGAGTCGCTCACGGAGAACCAATACTTGACGAGAATGATTCCGGAGCGCACCAGCATCCGCTCAAACTCCGGGCAGCTCTGCATGAACTCCTGATACTGCTGGTCGTTGCAAAAGCCCATCACGTGCTCCACGCCCGAACGGTTATACCAGCTGCGGTCGAAGAGCACCATTTCGCCGGCTGCGGGCAGGTGAGGCACGTACCGCTGAAAGTACCACTGGGATTTTTCGCGCTCGGTGGGAGTTCCGAGGGCGACTACGCGGCAGATGCGCGGATTGAGCGATTCTGTAATGCGCTTGATTGCGCCGCCTTTTCCAGCGGCATCGCGGCCTTCAAAAAGTACCACCACGCGCAGGTTCTGGTGGCGAACCCACTCCTGCAGCTTCACCAGCTCAATCTGCAGCCGGGCAAGTTCCTTCTCGTACCCGCAATCTTTGCCAAGCAGCAGAGATGCTGCATCGAGCAGGGCAACATGGGTTCCGTTTGATCCGTTTGCGGAATCCTTGGGATTCTTGTCCTGGTGGTGATGCTTCTTCGCGTCGTGGTTCTTGTGCTTCCCCTTGTCGTTCATTGGGTTTCCTCCGCCGCGCTGGCACAATTCCGCGCGAGCGGAGAGCGGGGAGACTCAGGCGCACGCGGGGGCGCAGACTGGCAAGTAGTATATCGGCAGAATGGGCGCAACGGTAAGGAATCAAAACCGAGGTAGCGCGCCGCTTTAAGCCCGGTCAGCAACTGCGGGCCGAAGGCTCAGCTTGGTCAAAGGCCGGTCGTCAGGGATAATCTGCTTATGCAACCTGCCGCAACTGGCCCCAGATTGATCATCGTTTGTGGATTGCCGGGTTCGGGCAAGACGACACTTGCCATGAAGCTTGAAAGCAGGCTGCGCGCGATTCGCTTCTCACCCGACGATTGGTTGGATTCGCTTTCATTGTCTCTCTACGATGAAGATAAGCGAGGACAGATTGAGGCGCTGCAATGGAAACTCGCGCAACGGCTCCTCACGCTCGGTCACATAGTAATCATTGAATGGGGCACGTGGGGAAGGTCCGAGCGGGATGACCTGCGACTCGGCGCACGGGCCCTAGGTGCTGCCGTAGAGCTGCATTGTCTCTCCGCGCCTGCAGATGTCCTCTTCAACAGGATTCAACGCCGCGGCTTGGAGAATCCGCCAATAGAACGGAGCAACCTGTCCAAGTGGTTGGAGGCCTTTCAAGTACCGACACCAGAAGAGCTGGCACTCTTTGACAATCCTCTTGTCGCGGACCCTGATCCCAGTTCGACGTGAACACCCGGAGGATCGCAACGGACGCAGAGTTCCCCTACCGCTGAATGCGGGCTGAACCGCCCTGCGCAAACGCCCTTACCTGGTCCACTGTCGCCATGGTCGTATCGCCGGGGAACGTGGTCAGCAGCGCGCCATGCGCCCATCCCAGCTTGACTGCCTGCTCCGGCGCCTCGCCGGTCAGCAGGCCATAAATGAAACCAGCCGCGAAACCGTCACCGCCGCCTACACGGTCCAGCACATCCAGTTCCGCCGTCGGTGCGGCGTAGGTTTTGCCGTTGATCCAGGCGACCGCACTCCAACTATGCCGGTTGGTGGAGTGGACTTCGCGCAGCGTTGTTGCCACCACCTTCACGTGCTTGTGCTTCTTCACAACGTTTTCGATCATGGCGAAGAACACGCTCGGGTCGAGCTTGGACTTGGCTGCGACTTCCGGACCCGGAATCCCCAGCCCCTTTTGCAGGTCCTCTTCGTTGCCCACCAGCACATCGACGTTTTCAACAATGGTGGCGATGGTCTCAACTGCACGCTCGTTGCCGCCGTGGATCTTCCACAGCTTCTCGCGGAAATTCAGGTCGAACGAGGTGATTGCGCCGGCGGCCTTGGCTTCCTTCATCATCTCGGCAGCTAGCGGAGCTGTCGTCGGTGATAGCGCGGCAAAGATTCCGCCGCAATGCACCCACTTCACGCCGTTCGCGAAGATCGCCTTCCAGTCGAAATCGCCCGGCTTCAGTTGCGCCGCTGCCTCATTGGCCCGGTTGTAAAACACTACTGGCCCGCGGACGCCATGTCCACGGTCGCTGTACACGGTAGCCATGTTCGGGCCGGTAACTCCGTTGTGCTTGAAGTGTTTGTAAAACGGCTTCACTCCCATGGCGCGCACCCGTTCGGCAATCAGGTCGCCGATGGGGTAATCCGACATGGCCGATGCGATTCCCGTCTTCATTCCGAAACAGTCGGAGAGGTTGGCCGCCACGTTGAACTCGCCACCGCTCACGTGAATTTGGCACTCCGTCGCCTTGCGAAAGGGAATCACTCCCGGATCAAGCCTGATTACCAGCGCTCCCAAAGACAAAAGATCAAATTCCGCATCCGTGCGTATTTCAAGCTCACTGCTCATCTAACGCTCCTTGCCCATCTCAGTATTTCGGTTAAGTCCCATAATCAGAGTCTCGCTCAGCTCTTCCCTGCAACAGTTGCTTTAACATCTGCTGCCAACTGCTCCGCCGTCCACTCATTCCCCGGATAAAACCTGACTACCTTGCCATCGGGACCAATCAGCGTTGTTGAGAGCGTATGCGTGATTGTCTCGTCGGGCCCGTTCGTGATGCCCACATCGAAGAACTTTGCCATCTCCAGGAGCACGGGCTTTTCCGGAACAGCAAAATCCCAGTGCGCGAAGGCATCCTTCCCATCGCCGCCTAGATAGGGCACGCCATACGCTCGCAACCGCTCGGGTGTGTCATGGTCCGGATCGAAGCTGACACAAAGCAGGTGTGTTTTGGCAAAAAGAGCCGGATCAGCCGCAAGCTGCTTGTTCACCTGGGAGAAATTCCACGTTACGCGCGGGCAGAAGTCCGGCAGAGGGCACCGGGTGTAAATGAACGTAACCAGCAGCGCTTTGCCTTTGAATTGTGCCAGCCGAATAGGCCGCCCATCCTGATTGCGCAACTTGAAGTCCGGGACGGAATCTCCTTGAGCGGGAACGTGATACGAAACTGGCGGGCGATAGTCCGGCTTGCCTTGCGCAACCACCACGATGTGGTCCAGCAGTACATCGGCATTCTGGTCCTGCGACACCAGGACGTCCGATGTAATCATGTCTCCAGGGTGCAGTTCGGTAAGGATGGTCGTGTCCTTGAGCTTGTAGGGCATGGTCATCGCCTCCATGAAGCCGGGAATAGCCTCATGGTTCAGCGTCACTTCGCCCTTGGCGGAGTCGGTCCGGACCACCTTGCCGCGCAGTTTGTAAACCTTGAAGTTTTCGCCGGCAGAAGCGCCGGACGCATTCTTTGGGCCGGAGTGGCATCCGGCCAAAGCAACTATCCACAGCATTGAGCAAGCAAGGAATCGACGAATCACAGCCCAGTGTACAACCGCGGGCCGGGGCCAGTGCGTTCTCGAAGCAACCTGTTCCGGCGAATTCGCGACCTTCGGTGCTCATTGCATTTGGGCCAGCAACCTCGCTACAATCCCGGCTAAGCAACATCATTTATTCAAATCTTAGGCTCCCATTGCACTGAGACGTGGCGGGAGCCCCGATCCTTTTCAAGCAATACGGCCAGGAGACCGAAGCATGAAGCGAGCAGTGGTTTTGATTCTGCTTTCATTCACACTTTTTACCGGGTGCAAGAAGAAGGAAGCCGCGTCAACCAGATCTCCCAATCCGGGTCAGGCCAATGCCGCACCGTCGAGCCCGCCTATGCCCCAGAGACCCGAGCCCAGCCTTATTTCATTCTCTGCCGGCGCGCTCATCGTCCAAAAGCCGCAGGAATATGGCAATGGATGGACCGCCTTCAACATGTTGGATGAAAATCCGAAGACAGGGTGGGCCGCTCCCAAGGGTGTCACGACCGATCAGGTCACGGTCATTGAGCTTCCTGAGCGAACACTATTGAAGCGCCTAGAGTTCGACACGGGCAGCGTGGACGGCGGCCAGCGCAGCGCTAAAGACGTTGTGGTAGAAATGTCCGACACAGGTTCATCGGATGGCTTTAAGCAGATCGCCAGTGTGAGTCTGATGAACAGACTCGATCACCAACAGTTCCCTGTTTCCGCGGAAGTACCCGGCCGGTGGGTACGCCTTACCGCCAAGGACAATTTTGGCGCGGCTGACTATCTCGAGCTCATGGATTTCCAGGGCTTTGGCACGCAGCTTACCCACACCCCCTTTCCCGACGTGAGCGGGACATACCAAACAGGCTTTGGCGCCCTGCACCTGCTGCAACAGGGCACGTCCGTCACGGGTTGCTATGAGCACGCCGGCGGCCTGCTGACAGGGGGAGTGGAAGGCCGCGTTCTGAGACTTACCTGGACTCAGGAGGACGGAAAATCGCGAGGTCCGGCGGTGATGGTATTTTCTCCCAATGGCCAGAACTTGTATGGCCTTTGGTGGATTGAAGGGCACGGGCAGGATGCAGGTGGAGTATGGGATGGGTCCAGGAAAACTACGACTGTCGGCTCCTGCCCCAATTGGCGGGCCGTGGGCGCACAGGACCAGATCGGCACCGAACTTGAGAAGTTTGGGCGCAGCCGCGTCTACGGGATCAACTTCGACAGCGATTCCGACCAAATAACGGATGAGTCCAAGCCGACTCTCGACAAGATCGTAGCGCTGATGAAGGCCAAGCCGGATTGGAAACTGACCATCGAAGGCCATACCGACTCCACTGCTATGGCCGAGTACGACCAAAAGCTCTCGGAACGCCGCGCCATCGCTGTGGGCGCGTATCTGGTAATTGCTGGGATTAAGAGCTCGAGACTGACGCCGGTGGGTTATGGCGCGACCCGGCCAGTCGCTAAAAACGATACAGCCCTTGGCCGCACCCAGAATCGGAGAATCGAACTGACGAAAACTAAGCTCACTCCGGCGATTGACGCCGGTCTTCTGCCGTCAGGGAGGCTTTTATCCACCGCTCACTCCTAAGCGCGCGTGGCATTCACCCCGCCTGCCAGCGTATAACGCTGAAATGGGCCCCTTCGCGCCAGTTGATATCGATGCGTGGCTGCGGGAAGGTGGTCTCGTGGTTACCGCCAGTGAGCGCGCCGCTCGCGCCCTCAGTGGGACCTTCCATCGCGCCCGCCAGACTGAAGGCCTGAGGGCCTGGATCGCCCCCAACATCCTGGACTGGAATGGCTTCGTGCGCACCGCCTGGGCTGAACGCACTTTGGATGGCCGACTCTTGCTCAACCCTACCCAGGAGCGGTCTCTCTGGGCGGAGATTGCCGCTGCCGATGGCCGGGTTGCGACACTGCTCGAAGGACCGCGCTATCGCCTGGCCGCTCTGGCCATGGATGCGCACGAGCTGTTGTGTTCCCACGCGCCGAATTTTCTTCGCGACAGCGCAAGGGCAAGCTGGCAAAACGATGCCGCCACTTTTAGCCGTTGGCTCGCCTCGTTCGACGAAGTCTGCCGATCCGCTAATTTGCTCAGTCCTGCCCGTCTACCCGTCGAATTACTCAAGCTGCTCGAGAGCAAATCGACAGATCTCGAACAATCTACGGGATATTACGCCAAATCGCAGAACCATGCGCAATTCCTGCTCGCGGGCTTTGACCGCATTCTTCCAACCCAGCGCGCGGTCTTCGAGGCGTGGGGTTCCTGGCAGGAAGCCACTCCCGGTGAGTCGGCCGCGGAAATCCGCTTCCACGAAGCGCCGGACGGCCAAGCCGAACTAACCGCCTGCGCGCTCTGGTGCGGAAGCCAGCTTGCTGCCAACCCTGGAGCCCGCATTCTGGTCATCACCCAGGACGCAACTACCAACCGGGGCCAGATTGAACGAGCATTTCTGAGGCATGCGAAACCCGCTCACCTCGCCGCCAATTCCCCGCTCTATGAGTTTTCTCTTGGAATCTCCGTGAGCCAGGTCGCACTGCCGCGCGCTGCGTTTTTATTGATGCGCTGGCTCTCCGGCCCGCTCGCTGAACACGAAATCGACTGGCTCCTTTCCACTGGGTTCGCCTGCACAAGTCCCGAAGAATCCGCTGCACTGCAGGCCCACATGCGGGCTATTCGGCGGCGCGGCCTTCAACAACCCAACTGGACGCTGCAGGCCTTTATTCGTCCATTTTCCGGCCAGTCCACGCGTTCGCAGCTTCCCGCCGAATGGGTCGAGCGCATCACCCAGTCCCAGCACCGGGTCAACGAAGTTGCCCGCCGCCCACAGTCCCCGCTCGATTGGGTTGAACTCGTCCCGCTGTTGCTTGAGTCTCTGCACTTTGCGGGTTCCCGATCCCTCTCAAGCTCCGAACATCAGGCTCACGAACGATGGCAACAGGCTATTGAGACTGCCGGTTCGCTTGGCTTCGACGGGCGCCGTATTGACTGGAGGGAGTTCCTTTCCGTTCTCGCCCGCACCCTCGAAGAGACGCTCTTTGTCCCCGAGTCGTTGGGCGCGCCCATTCAAGTCGCCGGCCCGGCTGAGTCTGCCGGCCTTACTGCGGACGCCATCTGGTTTCTAGGCGCAACAGAAGTCGCCTGGCCCGCAAATGGCGCAACCCATCCGCTGCTCCCCGCTGAATTGCAGCGTCAAGCCCGCATGCCCCACGCCACGCAGCAACTCGATTGGGACCTGGCGCAGGCGATCACCAAACGCCTGGTTCGCTCGGCGCGCGCGACTCATTTCAGTTATGCCAAGCAGATCGAAGGAACGGAGACGCGACCCTCCCGTCTTATCGCTGAACTCGCTGGACCGGCGCAGCCCCTCACAGCGGAGCTGATCCCGTCTGTGGCGAGCTCCTCGCTCACCATTTCAGTGGAGGACTTCAGCCAGATTCCTTACCCAGCCGGCAAAGTCCCGGGCGGAGCCAATGTTCTTACATTTCAGTCGCAATGTCCGTTCAAGGCCTTCGCCACAGCCCGTCTTGGCGCACAATCCTGGGAGCCGGCCCAGCCAAGCCTCACGCCTATGCAGCGCGGAAATCTGCTGCACGATGTCCTCCACTCTATTTGGGGCGGCCCGCCGCACGGCATTCGCACTCATGCCGATCTCTTGCAATTACCAGATCGAAAGTCGTTTGTGATCAACAATGTCCAGCATGTATTCGAATCAAAACTTCAAACAAATCTTCGCGGCCGCATGCCTGCCCGGTATCTCGAACTTGAGCAACAGCGCCTGACCCGCCTGGTCACTGCCTGGCTGAATTACGAATCTGCACGCCATCCCTTTCAAGTTCTGGAAACCGAGGCTTCGCGCGGCATAACTCTCAAGGGTCTCAGTTTCAATCTCCGCCTCGACCGCCTCGATCGCCTCAACGACGGGTCCGTTCTGGTGGTCGATTACAAGTCCGGGGATGTCTCGCCCAAATCATGGGAACTTCCCCGCCCCGACGACGTGCAGCTACCGCTTTACGCCGGCTTTGCCCTTGAACAAGGCCAGGAACTAGGCGGCCTGGTCTTCGCCAAGCTCCGGCCCGGCGATCTGGCATTTACCGGCTTCATCGGCGATGCTTGCGCCACTGTATTCGCCGGCCTTAAAAACAACAGCACGCTGATGAAAAATGCGCTCACTGCCGAGCAGCTTCTCAACTGGCGGGATTGCATCCAGCGGCTGGCCGTGGACTTTCTGCACGGGAGGGCAGAAGTAGACCCGCGTGACGCACCCAAAACCTGTGAAAGTTGCGGGTTGCAAACGCTTTGCCGCATTCAGGAAAAAGGACCTGTAGTGGGAGACGAGTCAGAGGACGACGAGGCGGCCGATGACTAAAACCGCGTCCAAAGCCCCGGCGCCCGATCAGCGTCAGCGCGAGCGAGCACTTGATCCCACCGGCTCCATCCTCGTTCAGGCTCCGGCCGGCTCCGGCAAAACCGATCTGCTCACGCGCCGCTTTCTGCGACTGCTTGGCGAAGTTGACGATCCCGGCCAGATCGTCGCCATCACCTTCACCATTGCTGCCGCAGCCGAGATGCGGCACCGCATTTTGTCTGAACTGGAAACGGCCGCCGCTCGCCAGGACACCGTCGATATCGACGAATCCGATGAGTTCTCGATGGATTCGCTCGCCTGGCGCGCGCACATGCATTCCAACGCGCGAGACTGGAAGCTGCTTGACCTGCCATCGCAACTGCGCATTTCCACGATCGACTCGTTCTGCCGCGACCTGGCCCTGCAACAGCCGCTCCTCTCCGGTTTCGGCGGTGGACTTGCCATTGCGGAGCAGCCTGACGACCTCTATCGCCGCGCTGCTCGCCACACGATTGAGCAAATCGACCGGGCCGGCTCGCCTCTTGCGGAAGCAGTCGCAAAACTGCTCGACTGGGACGACAACAACTGGCAGGAACTGGAGAGCCTGCTCGTCAGCATGCTCGGCAAGCGCGACCGCTGGATGCACGATTTTTTGCTCAGCCAAGCGCCCGACTGGGACGCTCTGCGCGAACGCCTGGAGCGCCCCTTCGGCAATGCTGTCCGCGACGGGCTCACCACTGTTGGTGAACTCCTCAACCAAATTCCCGGCGCCCGGGACGAGATTCTGGCTCTCGCCCGATTCGGCTGCTCACAGAGCGGCGGACAGCTCCACCGCGAGCTCGCGGAATTGGCTGAGTTCCCGAGCTCTCCATTCCTCACCCCCGGTGATCTGGAAGAAGCGCACCAGGCCTTGTCTTGCGTCGCGAATCTGGTTCTCATCGGCGAGGGAACACTCCGGAAACAGGTGGACAAGCGGCTAGGATTTCCCGCCGATCGCAAGCCGGAGAAGGCGCGGATTCTTGCGCTCATCAGCGATTTGGCCGACCTTCCGGACCTTGAATCCGCCTTGGCCGCCGTCCGCAATCTACCTCCCGCCCGCTACACCGAAGACGACTGGGAAATCGTGCGCGCCTCTTTTACTTTGCTCCGGCACGCCGCTGCTCAACTCAAAGTCGTATTCGCGGAAGCTGCGGCTGTGGACTTCATCGAAGTTGCCCAGATTGCCGAGTCTGTGCTCACAAGCGACGATGGGGACCCCTCCGACGCTGCCATTGCCGTCGCGGACGGAATTCACCACTTGCTCGTCGACGAGTTTCAAGACACCAGCCGCCGCCAGCATCAGCTTCTCTCCGGGCTCATTGCCGCGTGGCCGGACCGCACCGGGCGCACCCTGTTTGCGGTCGGCGACCCGATGCAATCTATTTATTTTTTCCGCGACGCCGACGCCGAACTCTTTGCACGCGTGAAGGAAATTGGCCTTGAAATTCCGAATGCCGAGCCGCTCACGCTGGACTTCGTTCAGCTGTCTGCAAACTTCCGTACCATCCCGAATCTAGTTGAACGGCTCAACGATGTCTTCGCCCGGGTCTTCGCGGAAGACGACGGCAGCGGTGTCACTTTTTCGTCCGCCGAGCCCGCGCGCGAGAGCCGAACGAGGCCAAGCCAAGACTTCAAGCTGCACCTCAACTTTGCACCGCAATCTACTTCAATAAAATCTTCCAACTCTAAGAATCTCCAGCGTGGAGAAGACCCTCGAACCGAGCAGGTCCAGGCAATAGTCGAGCTTATCCGTGGTCATCAGATGGGAATGGAAGAAGCGCGTGCCGCTGGAAGGAAATACAGAATTGCCGTCCTCGCGCGTGCTAAGAAATCGCTTGTCCCCATCGCCCAGGCTCTCCGCGACGCCAACGACCGGACGGTAGATGATGCCGGCAAAAAGATCCACTTTCGCGCCGTCGAGCTGGAAAAGCTTGCTGCTCGCCCCGAGGTTCTCGACGCCTTGTCTTTGATCCGGGCCGTGCTTAATCCTCAGGATCGAGTGGCCTGGCTGGGCATGCTTCGCGCTCCATGGTGTGCGCTCACTTTGGACGAGCTGCACATCCTCACCAGCGCCGACGATCCCGCGTTGCTTGCGCGGCCCGTGCCCGATCTTCTCGCTGAGCGCCTGTCACTGCTTAGCCGCGCCGGGCAAAGCTCTGCTCGGCGCGTTCTTTCCGCAGTTGCCGCAGTCCCGTCTTTTCGCGCCAGCCTGCCAACCGCCTCACCCGGAACCTGGATGCAGCAAATCTGGCTCAGCCTCGGCGGCGCGGATTGCTGTTCTCCCGCTGCCCTCGCCAATGTCGATCTTTTGTGGACCTGCCTGGATCGCTTGCCGGACGGCGAGCAGGATCTCCCCGGACCTGCGCTGGACGCGGCGCTCGACAAGCTGACGGCGCTGCCCGACCCCGAGGCTTCGACTGACTGGGGCGTGCAGTTGATGACCATTCACAAATCGAAAGGCCTGGAGTTCGAAGTAGTGATCGTCCCCGACCTGCAAGCCAAAACTGCGGGCAGCAGCCGCAAGCTTCTTTCGTGGCTCGAGCGCGGATTAAAACCTGGAGCCGACTCCGCTTTCGAAACGCCCGAATCAGCGGGCGAAATCACCGAATTCCTGGTTGCCCCGCTGCCCTCCAAGGGCGAGGATTCCGGTAAATCGAAGGCCTGGGTCGATCGCGTCTATCGGGACCGCGAAGCGCAGGAGACCCGCCGCATTCTTTATGTCGCCGCCACCCGTGCCCGCGAAGAGCTGCATCTTTTCGCCCGCCCTTGTTATAAGGTCGAAGCCAACGGCGAACTTTCGTTGCTGAGTCCTTCGGTGGGCCTGCTGTCTACGGCCTGGCCGGCGCTTGCAGATGAAGTGCGCGCCCGATTCGGAGAATGGAAGGCGACCCGCCAGCCTGAAGAAGATGGCGAGGAAGAGGCCGAGATCGAATCCCTCGCGGCATCGGCCGGCAGCGCTCTCTTCCTTGTGCCACCAGCCTCGCCAGCGCCCATCGAGCCAACCCTGCTGCGCCGTCTTCCACTGGACTACGAGGCGAAGCAATCGGAAGCATCCGTTCCGTTTCCAGCGGAGCCGGGAATTTCTGGGCTTGGGAGTCCACGTCTTTACACCCGACACGAAGGCGGCCTCGCTTCGCGCGTTTTGGGCACAGCCGTTCACTCCCTGCTCGAAGAGCTCGCCCGCCTGTGCACCCGATTCGATTGGCCCACTGCCCGATCCGCTCTCCAGCGACACGAACTGCGCATTGCAGCCCAGATCCGCGCGGCTGGAATCGCGCCAGCCCAAGCAGCTCAGATTGCCGCAAACGCTCTCGAAATCGCACTGAATTCCTCCCAGGACCCGACCGCCCAATGGGTTCTGTCGCCGCACCCCGAAGCCGCCAGCGAGGTCCGCTGGTCGGGCGTAGTCTCCGGCATGCTGACTAACGTGCGCGTGGACCGCCTCTTTCGCGCTGGACTCACTCCGCGTTCAGATGGCGCCGACGCCTGGTGGATTGTCGACTATAAAACCGCACACGCAGACAAGTCAGATCCACTCGGAGACCTGCCTCAGCTGCGCACGCTCTTCGCGGCTCAGCTCGTCACCTACGGCAGAATCCTGCGCAATCTTCACGGCGCTGACGCAGTCATCCGCGCAGGGCTCTACTATCCACGCATGTCGCTCTTTGATTGGTGGGAGATTTAGCGCGATCTATACATCTACGCCCAACCCAATGGCGCGCATCAGTTTCAGCGCATTGCTGGTCTTCACTACGCCCGGCTTCAGCTTGTAGTCGAAGATCAACTGGCCCGCTTCAAATCTGTCTTCAAAGTGGCAGTTTGCAGCGCGGCCGCCCATCGTTTCCGGAATCTCAGCCAACGCCAGGTCATGCGTGCTGATCACGCCGATTGCGTTGCGCTCCACCATGCTGCGCACAATGAATTCGCTGCCCGCGAGGCGGTCGTGGCTGTTGGTCCCCGAGAGCAATTCGTCCAGGAGAAACAGGACCGGAATCGGGCCGTCGGTGAGATCGGAGATCAGCTTGACGCGGTGAATCTCCGCATAAAAGCGGGACACGCCGCCCGACAGCGAATCCAGAACACAGATGGAAGCCGCAACCGCCAGCGGAGACATCCTCAGCCGCTTTGCCCGCACCGGCGCACCACATTGCGCCAAGACTGCATTGATCCCAACGCTGCGAATGAATGTACTTTTCCCGGCCATGTTCGGCCCGCTGAGAATCATCAGTTGCAGCCCATCGCCGAGTTTGAAGTCGTTGCGGATTGCCTTTGAAACCGGAAGCAATGGGTGCGCGAGCTCGACAGCATCAAAAAGGGCTGTTCGAGCTGCGGTCTCCGATCCTAAAAACTCAGGAAGAACGTCGTTTGGGTGCTCATAGGCATAGCCGGCCAGCGCCGTCAGCGCCTCCAATTCACCTACGGCGTTCAACCAGCTGCGAATGGCTGGACCAAATTCCGACTGCCACTGCTCCGCCACGAATACCAGTTGCGCGCTCCAGAATGTGACGATATCCAAGGGCCGCATAAACAGACTTTCGCGCGATTTGAGATACTCGACCAGCCTTGCCAGCTTCTTGATTGCAGCCGAGGGGGCAAGGCCATCGTGCCGGAGCGCCGCCAGAAGCTGAACAAGCTTCGGCGCGCGAAATTCCTCGCGCTCCAGCAACGCCAGGACTCCGGAGAGCAACTCCAGATCGTCGGCTGCCTTTTCCAGCGCGCTGGCCGCCGCCTCTGTCCTCTTGTAAAGCCGATGTGCCCAGGCCGCGTTCAGAATCGTCATGGCTCCGGCAACGTCGCCCAGACCCCAGGCAATCCAGACCACGAGGCTCAGGAGCCACAACAAGGCCAGCACCCGTGTTACGACTCGAGTTGATCGCGCGTTGAAAACCGGCTTGCGCTCGCCCCACGCGGCAAGATTCTCGGGGCGCACTCCCAGCCGGACCGTTTCGCCCAGAGAAAACAGTTTTTCCCTGAACCCAACCCGCCCCTTCAAATCGTGCACTGCTTGGTGGCGTCGAAGAATCTCATCCACCGGCGCCGCGGAGAGCAGCCAGGTGGCCAGCGTTTCCTCTCCGGACCGGGTTCGCGCCGTACACAGCAACTCGAACAGCGATCCAGTGCCAAACAAGTCGAGATCGCGCGCATATGGATGCATGGGATCGAGAAACCGCTCTCCGCTTTCGCCTGTTGCCGACCACCGGTCTTCCAGCCTTGCAAGCCCACGCTCGTAGAAGATGATCGCCCGAGACCGATAGCGCAGGCTGCGAATTGCCTTTTCATGCAAGACGGCCAACACCAGGAAGGCGCAAACCGGCAGCACAAGAAACTCGAGCGCTCTCGTGTAGTGGAGAAACAGGACCGCACAGATCAGGGTTACAGCGGCCACGGCGAGTTTTAAGTAGCCAAGCCGCGCTTCCCGGCGTTGCTCTGCCGTTTGTAGCAGGTTCAGTTCGTGCAAGCGTTGGGTATACACCTGAGTTGGTGTATCTTCTTCGTTCACCGCTGCGCTTGAGTGCATTCCATGGTTGGCTTTCACTACTCAAGACTACCGCGTTAGATGGTGGGAGAAGGAATGGTCAGATCCCGAACCCCAGATTCTTCGGCTCTGTTGAAGTACTCTTCGCTTCCGATAATCTGGCGGGGTGAGAACTGAGGTTTCCCACCCATTCGACAGAAAAAAGTCGAATGGATGGGGCACAGAGCTTTTGGGCTGATCCGGGCGCAGTGCATTGCGTTGTATGGGAACCAAGCGCTCACCGCGCTCACCCCATCGCGTGCGGATCGGGTGCGGTCTTCAGGCTTTTGTGGTGACGGACATCGTTGCCTTCTACCCAGAAAATCACGTCCTCGGCAATGTTCGTGGCGTGGTCGGCTACGCGCTCCAGGTTGCGGCTGATCATCAGCGCATTCAGAGCCTGCGGAGCCAGATAGCTCTCTTCTTCCATCACCTTGGTCAGAGCCTTGTAGGCAGCCCTATTCATCGCATCTACCGCGTCGTCCATGGTCAGCACGGTACGCGCCATTACGGAGTCGGCCTCAATGAATGACTGCAGGCTCTTGCGCACCATATCCGCGGCAAGCGATGCCATTCGCGGAATATCCACCGGCAGATCGGCAATGGCCATTTGATCCATGCTTCGGACGCGATCGCTGATGCTCTTCGCCGCGTCCCCTACGCGTTCAAGGTCGGCGTTGATTTTGATGACGCTGAGAATGAAGCGCAGATCGATCGCCATAGGCTGCTCCATCGCCAACAGGTCGAGCGCCGCCTGGTCGATGTCGCGCTCCAGGCGATTAATGGCAATCTCGCTTCGGCTGACGAGGTCGCAGATGGACATGTCGCGCACACGGTACGCCTCAATGGCGCGCTGGATGGACTGCTCGGCCAGGCCAGCCATCACCAGCAGGTTCTCTTTCAATTCGTCCAGACTTTGTTGAAATTTTAAGCGCGTCATCCAAACCTGCCCGTGATGTAATCCTCTGTGCGCTTGTCGCTGGGATTGGTGAAGATTTTGTGCGTCGAATCGAACTCTACCATGCGTCCGTTCAAGAAGAAGCCCGTCTTCTCCGCTACGCGTGCGGCTTGTTGCATGTTGTGAGTCACGATAACAATTGTGTATTGCGATTTCAACTGGAAGATCAGGTCCTCAATCTTAGACGTAGACACAGGGTCAAGTGCCGAAGCAGGTTCGTCCATCAGCAGCACTTCGGGGTCTACCGCCAGCGCACGTGCTATGCAAAGCCTCTGCTGCTGGCCGCCCGACAAGCTCGCTCCCGACTTCTTCTTCAGATCGTCTTTCACCTCTTCCCAGAGCGCGGAATGCTTCAGGGACCGCTCAACAATTTCGTCGAGCGCGCGGCGGTTGCTATATCCATTCAGCTTCAGCCCAGCCGCCACGTTGTCGTAAATCGACATGGTCGGAAACGGATTGGGCCGCTGAAACACCATTCCCACACGCCGTCTGATCTCTACCGGCTTCGCGTCGTTGTAGATGTCCAGTTCGCCAATGCGAACCGTTCCCGTTACGCGCGCAATCGGATTCGTCTCGTGCATCCGGTTGAGGCATCGCACGAATGTACTCTTGCCGCAGCCCGAAGGTCCAATCAAAGCCGTTGCATGGTTGGCCGGGATATTCAGGTTGATATCCTGTAGCGTGTGATTGGCCGCATACCACGCATTCAGGTTGACTACCTCGATGCCAACGCCCACTTAGCTTGCTCCCTTCAAAACGCCGCGGCTAGTCACATAGCGTACCAGCGACACCGCGACCACAATCAATACAATCAGTACAAGTGCACCCGCCCAGGCCAGCCGGTGCTGGTCCTCATAGGGAGAAAGCGCGTATCGATAAATCTCCAGTGGCAGAGCGGAGATCGGCTGGTTCAGATTGGTGCTCCAGTTCGAATTGCCCAGAGCGGTAAAAATCAGCGGAGCCGTCTCGCCGGCCACGCGCGCAAAGGCCAGCATGCAGCCGGTAATAATGCCTGGCGACGCGGTTCGCACCGTAATAGACAAGACAGATCGCCAGTTGGGCACGCCCAGGGCCAACGCCGCTTCGCGCACCGCATGAGGGACCATCAACAGCATTTCCTCGGTGGTCCGCGTAACGGTTGGAATCATCATGATGCCCAGCGCCACTCCGCCGGAAAGCGCGGAGAAGTGCTTCTGCCGATACACAAGCAAGGAATAAACGGCGATACCCATTACGATGGACGGAACGCCATTGAGGACATCGGCTGTGAAGCGAATTGCATTGGCCAGCCTGGTTCCGCGCCCGAATTCCGCCAGGAATATTCCGCCGGAAATGCCGATCGGTATACCAATCAAGCTAGCCAGCCCAAGCAGGACCGCCGAACCCACTATCGCGTTCGCCATTCCGCCACCGGACACACCTTCCGGCTTCGGAACCTGCGTAAAGAAATCGATGTTCAACGAGCTGACGCCCTTGAAAATCAGATAAACAAAGATTGCCACGAGTGGGGCCACTACCAGCACCGTCGAGAGCACGGCCAATCCAGTTGCCAAGCCGTCGGTGGCCGTCCGTATTCCTGCACGCAATTTATTCGCTTTTTGCAGCGTCTCTCTCCCGGTAAGTCCTTAGTCCCTGGTCCCTATTCCTGTTTTAATCAATTCACCTGCGCCGGCGCTCCTCGCGTCACCGCCCAAACCAGCAGCCGAGCCAGAGCGTTCACAACGATGGTTACAATGAACAGCGCGAGGCCAATCTCAGTCAGAGCGCTCAAGTGAAGATCCCCGGATGCCTCGGCATATTCATTCGCAATTACCGAAGCCATCGACGCTCCACTGGCCAGCAGCGATTTCTGAATCTGCGGCGTATTGCCGATGACCATGGTCACGGCCATGGTTTCACCCAGCGCCCGGCCCAGGCCCAGAATGATGGCGCCAACGATGCCGATGCGCGCATTGCGCAACACGCCCATACTGATCATCTCCCAGCGCGTTGCTCCCAGCGCCAGGACTGCTTCACGCTGGGATCCTGGAACCGCGTTCATGACCTCGCGCGTGAGCGAAGAGATGATAGGCAGGATCATGATGGCAAGGATAATGCCCGCGGCAACAAAGCCAAGCCCGGTGGGATTGTCGTCATTGAAGAACCCTGTCCAGCCCAGCAACTTGATCAGCAGCGGATTCACATGCACTCTGAGCAGCGGGATCAGGATGAACAGCGCCCACATGCCATAAATCACGCTGGGGATGGCCGCCAGTAGTTCGGTTATGAAGGCCAGCGGCGCACGCAACACCTTCGGACACATCTCGGTTAAAAACACCGCCAGACCGACGGCCAGCGGAACAGCCAGCAGCAGGGCCAGGAACGAGGAGACCAGCGTGCCGAAGATAAACGGCACGGCACTGAAATGGCCATTCACCGGGTCCCAGTACATGGGCCGCCTGGTGTCGGGATCTATGAAGGACTGGAAGAAAAACTTCAAGCCGAATTCACTCCAGGCAAGGTGAGAGCGCACCATTAGCTCGTATGCAATCAAAACCACGATGCCGAAGATGGTGAGCGCGCAGAGCACCATGAGCCAGTGAAAGCCCCGATCCGCCATGGCCGAATTGCCGCGCGAAAGCAGGAACGCGCGGATAGCGGATACCCCCGCTTTTGCCGGCTGCGCGGGCGGTCGGCTTTCCCCAGGCTTCGGTTGGGGACTCGGTCCGGGCTCGATTGGAGAATGGGAGATGCGAATCTCTGGCACGTCAACGCTCACCTAAAACAGGCTACCGGGGCAAGATGAATAGAAGGTTACAACACTGCTAAATCAAGCGCATACGAGCGGACATTCGCACTTTTTTCTTAGAGTGCGCCAGGGCACAGAACCGCTCGTCTATTGATTCTATCGCTCTCTTTAGCCCTACCCCGTCCTTAGATCCAGTTACAATTCAAGCGACTGCGACCGGAAAAGGATGTCCTAAATGATACAAGCCAGTGTGTGGACCAGCTTCCGCCTCAAGCTCTGCCGCGTTGCATTTATGGCCACTTCGATGACCGTATTGGCCGCCCTGCTACTGTCCGCGACCATCGTGGGCGCACAGGTTGTCGCCGGGCCCACAACCGGGCCCGCCTCAATCGTAGCAGGGACCAAGAAGACCCTGTTTGGCGGCCAATACGATCCTCGAAATCCGAGCGCTGTGCCCGCCGCAGTCAAGCCGGAGTGGGCCGGTTCGATTGGCGAATATGGCCCGGAAATGGCCAGGTTTTATGTCCTGGAAGATGAGGGCCAACTGAAGATTCTGGACGGATGGTTCGATCTTGAAGTGCTGCATCCGAAATCGGGCGACGTCTTTCAGCTTTCCGCCAGTGGGCCTCATGGCGCTCAGACGGTCGCGTTTGTGAGGGACGCTACAAATGCGGTATCTGCTGTCGACATCGGTGGCGTTCTCTATCAGCGACGCCCGTTTGATGCGCCTGGACAGTTCTTCAAGATCATGCCGCTTAAACCAATGGCCGATCTGCGCAAGGATGCGTTGGCCGGCAAGCCTCCCTTTGAGGCAGGCGATTTCCGCAAACCCGACCTGGTCCAACTAAATAAACTCGATCCGACGATCAAGCTGGATATTCGCTACGCTACGGACCACAACTTCCTCGGATCGCCACTCTACTTGCAGGCGCGTGCCTACATGCAGCGGCCGGCGGCGGAGGCGGTGGTGCGCGCTTCGCAGCACCTGCACACGCTGGGATATGGATTGCTGATTCATGATTCGTATCGGCCGTGGCATGTGACGAAGATGTTCTGGGAAGGCACGCCGCCGGATAAGAGAATGTTTGTCGCCGACCCGGCGAAGGGCTCGAAACACAATCGCGGCTGCGCGGTGGACCTGACACTTTATAACCTGAAAACCGGCGAGCCGATCCGGATGACAGGCGGCTACGACGAGATGTCAGAGCGGTCTTATCCTTTCTATCCTGGAGGAACTTCAAACGAGCGCTGGCATCGCGACCTGTTGCGCCATGCGATGGAGGCCGAGGGCTTCACGGTGAATGAAGCTGAGTGGTGGCATTTCGATTACAAAGATTGGAGGCAATACCCGATCCTGAACCTAACCTTCGAGCAACTGGAAAGCAGTAAGGAATAGACGTTTTTCTGTTCCCCGGTCGCTGGTCCCTGTTCCCTGCTTTATCCTTGTGTCTGTTAAAAAGAAGGCCAAACTTCATGCGCGCAGTTTTTGCTGTTCTCGCTCTTGCTATCGTCTCTGCCACTCTTCAGGCTCAGAACCCAGGCCAACCGGACCCGATTCACCGCGACTGGAAGGCTTCATGGGTTACGCACCCGACCGCGCCATTGCGCGAGCCTCTGGTTCTGCACTTCCGCCGCACGTTTACTCTGGCAGCTGCTCCGTCTTCTTATGTTGTGCGTGTGAGTGCCGACAATCGCTTCATCCTTTATGTCAACGGGCACCGCGCGGGGGATGGGCCGGCACGCGGCGACTTGACTCATTGGCGCTATGAGCGGTTCGATTTGGCGCCGCTGTTGAAGCCGGGAGACAACCTGATCACGGCGACGGTGTGGAACTTTGGCGTGTACGCTCCCGTTGCGCAGATGACCGACCGGACGGCATTTCTGCTGGAAAGCGAGGCGACTGGCGACTTTTCCATCAGCACCGGCGTAAGCAAGTCCGGCGGCTGGATGGTCGAGATCGAGCCTGGGCATAGGCCCGTGCCGCGGGTCGTGGACGGAAATTGGGAGTACATGGCTTCAGGAACAGGCGAGGAGATCAATGCCGCGCTTTATGACTGGAACTGGAATGACACTGCGGCGAGCGGATCGGGATGGGTTCCGGTGGCGTCGCCAATTCGCGAAAGCATTTACGGGAACGTCAACGAAGCCCACTCCGCCGATACTACCGGCGATAACCCTTGGGGACTGGTTCCGGATGAGTTACTGCCAATGGAATATGCGCCGACCAGCGCTGGTGAGGTTGTGCGTCTCGACAACAGTGCCACCAAGCCGCTCAGTGTCGATCAATTCCCCAAGGGAACTGCCGCCTTCCCTCCAAACGTCCACGTCCACGTTCTGTTGGACCGCAAAACCTTGACTACCGCCTATCCTCAACTCACCGTCTCCGGCGGCAATGGGGCGAGCATCAAGATAACCTACGCGGAAGCCCTGTTCGACAAGGACCACCACAAGGGGGACCGCGACGAAGTTGGCGACCGCAAAGCCATTGGGCTTTCCGACAGCTTTCTGCCCGATGGCGGCCGGCACCGCACCTTCGAGCCGCTGTGGTGGCGGACTTGGCGCTATCTCGACCTCGATATCACCACCGGTGCCGAGCCACTTACCCTCGAATCCCTCAAGGCCCAATTCACCGCCTATCCGTTTCAGGAACGCGCTACATTCAAAGCGGACGACCCCGATCTCGCGAAGATCTGGGAGATCAGTTGGCGCACGGCGCGGCTCGATGCGCACGAAACCTACATGGACACGCCTTACTTTGAGCAGCTGCAATATATCGGCGACACGCGTATTCAGGCGCTCATCTCTTACACCGTTGGCGGAGACGACAGGCTCGGGCGACAGGCACTTCGCGCTTTCGATCTTTCCCGCGTGCCAGAGGGAATTACGAGAAGCCGCTATCCGAGCATTCTGCCGCAATCCATACCAACGTTCTCGCTGCTTTATGTGGATATGCTGCACGACTACTGGATGTATCGGCCGGACGCTGAGTTTACCCGCTCCCTTCTGCCGGGAACTCGCACAGTGCTCGACTGGTTCGCTACGCATGAGCAGCCGGATGGACTGCTGCACGAGGTGCCGTGGTGGAGCTTCATTGACTGGGTTTCCGAGCACCAGGAGATCCCTACATATGACGCCAAGGGCGAATCCTGCGTGACGACTCTGGAATATTTAGGCGCGCTCAACGATGCTGCCGATTTGGAGAACGCTCTCGGCGACTCGTTCTTTGCCGACCGCTATAAGAACCGCGCCGACCATGTTCGCAAAGGCATCCACGACAAGTGCTGGTCTGAATCCCATGGCCTTCTCGCGGAAACTCCGGACCAGAAAGCCTTCAGCCAGCAGACCAATATTCTGGGCGTGCTTTACGACGTTATCCCCAAAGACCGCCAGCAGGAGGTGTTGCGCAAGATGCTTGCGATTGAACCCGGGACCACCCCAGACGGCGTGCTGAGCGCCTCTTACTACTTCCGCTTCTACCTGGCACGCGCGCTGGATCACGCTGGGCTCGCGGACGAATACCTCAACTCCGTCGGCCCATGGCGCAAGCTGCTGCCGCTGCACTTCAGCACCTGGCCGGAGATCCCCGGAAATACGCGCTCTGACTCCCATGCATGGAGCGCTCACCCCATCTACGATTTCCTCACGCTGGTCGCTGGAATCGAGCCGGCGAGCCCCGGCTTTGCTACCGTTCGAATCGCCCCGCATCTGGGCACGCTGCCGTCGCTGACCGCGACCTTCCCGCATCCGCAAGGGGAGATCAGGGTTGAGTACCACTGGACCCCTTTGCGCCGATCTCCGGGAATGAAGGGCGGCACTTTCCACGCGGACGTTACCCTTCCGGGCACGCTCACCGGAACATTTGAATTCGAAGGACAAAGCAGGCCGCTCAAACCCGGTAACAATCGCATCGACATCCCGATGAAATAGCGGCATAGGGCTGGATAGCCGCCGGCGGCCAGCTGTTTTCCGGCTAAAACTCGCCCTTATCGGTAAAACTGTTTACTAAAACTGCAAAATCGATATATTAATGGAGAAACAACGTTTCCCACCTTATGGAAAACGTGCTACAACTCCAACATGGCAAAGGGTAAGCTTTCTACGCCGCCAGGGCACGTCAACCTCAGAATGCTCGCTGAGCACCTGGAGCTCTCCCAGACCACTGTCTCTCTCGTTCTGAATAACTCCCCTTCCGCCAAATCCATCCCGCAGGAAACCCGTGATCGCGTTACGGAAGCGGCAACCCGGCTCAACTATCGGCCCAACTACTTCGCCCGGTCGCTGCGCCAAAGCAAGTCCATGAGCGTAGGCGTGCTTGCGCCGGATTTGAGCGAGGGCTACTTCACACGGGTCATGAGCGGCGTGGTGCGGGAACTGACCGCGGCTCACTACTTCTACTTCACCGCGTGTCACGACTGGAAGCGCGAGCTGATCGAAAAGTATCCGCGCATGCTGGTGGAGCGCGCTGTCGACGGTTTTCTGCTGCTTAATACTCCGGCCGACCAGATCGAAGTTCCGGTGCCGGTCGTCGCCATCTCGGCTCACAGTGCGGCTGAAAACGTGACCAACATTGTCCTGGACCATCATCTGGCCATTGAACAGGCACTCACTCACCTGCATTCGATCGGACATCGCCGCATCGCCTTCATGCGCGGCCCGCGCGCCATTCCCGATTCAGAATACCGTTGGGAAAGCATTCAGCAGGTAGCCCAGGAGATGAGCCTCAAGATCGACCCGGCACTCGTCATCCGGATCGACTCGGCCGGCTGGTCTATGAAGGACAACTACCATCCCATGGCTCCCGAAATTGGGTACAAACCGATGCAGGGACTGCTCGAAAAAACGCACGATTTCACCGCCATCTTCTGCTTCAACGACATTGCCGCTATCGGCGCCATTCGCGCACTTAAAGATGCGGGCCTCAGTGTGCCAGGAGATGTATCGGTGGTCGGCTTCGACGATATTCAGTCCGCCGCTTACTCCACCCCATCGCTCACCACTGTTCGCCAGCCTCTTACCGAAATGGGCCAGCGCGGTGCCCAGGTCCTGCTTGAGCGCATTGGAAAAAACGGCGCTGAATACCCTTCGGAGATTGTGATGGCTCCCGAGTTAGTGGTTCGCGAGTCGACAGGGCCCGCGTCGGCAGAGAGCTAACAGCCGAGCCCCGAATCACCTACAGGCGGATTCAAGCCAACGGCTGATGTAGACCTGCGCGTGGGCTTCGCCGCAATAGTGCCTTGCCCGGGGCGCATTCGCAGCTTCCGTTGTCCATTTGAAAATCGTCAATTGCGCATCGCTGCAGTGAATGACGATCCAGTGCATCGGATTTTCGCTCTCTTCCCCGCAAATCTCACACTTGTAATTCGTACCGATCACTGGGCCTCCTCAGCAAATCTCAATCTCACACTCAAGTTGGGTGCCCCATGTCTCGATTTTGAGATATGGGATAGCACGAACAACTGACAACCGATTTCTAAATACTGACAACTTTGTTGCTATTCAAGCATTTGCAGGTCCAGCGGCTCAACGATCATGCAGTCCATGGTGCGAATCTGCTCCAACGCCCGCTTCAGCGCGGACGATTTGCACGGCTCCACTGTCACCACAAAGGGCAATGCATCTGAAGGAAAGCCGGGCTTCTGGACAATAGCACGAATGTTGATTTTTTCGTCAGCCAGAGCGCGAGTAATCGCCGCCACAATCCCTGGCCGGTCCTTCACCAGGAACCGGATGTAATGCGGCACTTCAAACTCCCCGCTCACTGTTGCGGGATGCGCGGGAATCTCAACCCGCTTCGATCCGTGCGCCAGCGTCAGCAAGTCGCTCACAACAGCAACCGCCGTTGGGTGCCCACCTGCTCCGTGGCCTGAAAACACCACATCGCCGCCATATTTACCGCTGAAAACCACCATGTTTTCCGTGCCCCGCGACCAGGCCAGCGGAGAACGAAGCGCCACCAGCATGGGGCCAACCGTCGCCGCAACCTGCCCGCCTGATAGTTCCCCACGGGAGACTTGACGAATGGTACAGTTCACGTCGCGGGCATAGCTGAAGTCCACAGCCGTGATCGTGGTGATAGGCCGCGGAATTATCTCTTCGGGATCGACGGCCACGCGCAACGCCAGGCGCATCAGGATGGACAGCTTGGCTCGCGCGTCGAACCCGCCCACATCCTCCGTCGGATCGGCCTCCGCATAGCCCATTTTTTGCGCTTCCTCAAGTACTGTCGCATAGTCTGCGCCATCTTCCATTTGGCTGAGGATGAAGTTGCAGGTCCCGTTCAGAATCCCTTCAATGCGCTCGATGCGATCCCCGGCCAAACCCTGCTCGAGGCCAGGAATCACGGGAATGCCGCCGGCCACCGCCGCGCCATACTTCAGATGGCCGCCCTTGGCCGCCGCAAGCTGCTCCAGTTCCACGCCGTGAAACGCAATCAGCTTTTTATTGGCCGTGACCACGCTCTTGCCTGCGCTCAGGGCCTTACGCACCCAGCCACCGGCAGGATCAAGCCCCCCAGCCAGTTCCACGATTACGTCCACATCCGACTGAAGCACGGCGTCGGCATCTTCGCTCCACACCACACCCGTCGGAACCCAAGTCACTCGCTTGCGCGCCACACCTCTGTTGAACACGTGCGTCAGTTCCAGCCCCTGCGGCTGCGACTCGATCAGGATCCGAGCCACAGAACTGCCCACCGTTCCAAATCCAAACAGCGCAATGCGCAATGGCCGTTGCACACGGGCCTCTTGCGCAGCCAGCGACGAAACCTGCTGCGGCGATATGGAAACACTCACTTCAGACACCGGCTTTCCCTCGTTTGAGTTAATCGAAAACTGAATAACCCGATGATACCTGACCGAAAAGCATCAAGCTCATCTTCTCGACGGCTCCCCGGTCGAGCCAGAGCGCGAGACAGTCGCAAGAGAAAATCTGCGCGGACCAGGAGCCAACCGGAAACATCAATCGCGGTTCGAAGTTTGAAGAGTGACACTTCGGATACATCCACAAGTTACGGAAGTTCTTGCCCTTATTAGATTCAATCAAAAGGATGATTGTTGGGCTCACAAGTTCTGCTAGACTCTTTTAACACTATTACTTATCAACCCATATGGAGACTCCGAGGACTCTCCTGAAGGTTAAAAATCAATTACCGTTCACACAATGCAAGAAACTTATGCCAAAAGGGGGAACGATGAATCTGGGGACAGTTCTGCGTGTATGCGGCAGGGCGATATTGGGCCTTGCCATTATCTCTTTAACCCAAATCTGCTCTTTCGCACAGACGACCTTTACACCGCCCGCAGTTAAGCCCGTTGCCAATGCCTGCGCTCGATTTTCGGCCGGCGACGCGGTCGTGAATCCGCCTGCTCTTTTCAGCTCACACGGTGTTCTCAACGTCGATTTCTCCTATCAAACCAGGACCGACGCGTATGGCCGCGCCCTCTATTGTTTTATGACGCCGAGCGGCCTTGAGAATCCTACCTTGCACGTATCTCCCGGCGACCGCCTGATTATCACCGTCACCAACAATACACCGGCAGGGTTGAATCCCATGGAGGTGAATTCGCCGAACTGCGGGGCCAAATTCATGAACTCGACCTCGGTGAATATGCACTTCCACGGCACGAATACGTCGCCGGTCTGCGGGCAAGACGAAGTCATCAAGACCATCATCAACTCGGGGCAGACGTTTCAGTACAATGTGCAATTCCCTTCCAACGAGCCGCCGGGGCTTTACTGGTACCATCCGCACATTCACGGCCAGGCGGAAGCAGCCGTGCTGGGAGGCGGGTCCGGAGCTATCGTGGTGGATGGCATAAACAATGTGCAGCGCGACGTTGCCGGGCTGCCGCAACAGATTCTCGTCATCCGCGACCAGCAGCAGATTCAGAATTTGGGCGAGGGACCCGGTGGATGCACCAACGACGTTCCTTACCAGGACATTACGGTAAACAATGTTCCGATCGATTCAAATCAAGCAAAGCCGAATGGCCCGGTAACTTTCACGCCTGCCGTCCTCAGCGTAAACCCGCATGAGAAGCAGTTCTGGCGCGTGACCAACTCATCCGCGGACACGATTCTCGACCTTCAAGTGCAATACAACGGAGTAGCGCAGACCCTGGACTTAGTGGCGATTGATGGGGTCCCGGTGAATTCTCAAGACGGTACCGAACGGCCCGGCCTGGTTCCGGCAAGCCACTTCCGGCTGCCGCCGGCATCGCGCGTCGAGTTCATCGTGACCACTCCTCCTGCCCATACAAAGACGGCGCAGCTAGTCACTACCAGCATCAATACCGGAGCGAACGGGGATTGCGATCCCAATCGGCCCATTTTGAACATCGCCACAAATGGCAACGCCGTAGCCTCCGATGACACCGCTGATAACACGGTGGACGCTTCCTCGACTTTCATCAAGTCGGTGCAGCGCTTCGGGGGTCTTCCCAGCTCTCCCATAGCCAAGAGCCGCCTGGTGTACTTCGACGAGAATGCCGATCAGAGTCAGTTCTACATGGTCGTGGCGGGACAGCCTGAGAAAGTGTTTAACCCCAACGAGCCTCCGGCCATCACAGCTACCCAGGGAACCGTGGAACAGTGGACGGTGCAGAACCATGCGCTGGAGAACCATGAATTCCATATCCACCAGATTCACTTCCTCGTTCAGTCGCAAAACAACTTTGGCATCAACGGCCAGCCACAGGCTCCGGCCGTGGTCGGCCAGTATTTGGATACGGTCGAAGTACCCGGTTGGGATGGGAACCCCAAACACCCGTACCCCAGCGTCACGCTACTGCTTGACTTCCGTGGGCAGGACATCGGGACGTTCGTGTTCCATTGCCATATTCTCGGCCATGAAGACCTGGGGATGATGAACGTGATCCAGATTGTGCCTGCGCCGTCGAGGTGGAATGAGAGCAGGCCAGGGGCCGCGCCGACGGACGAAAACGCGCCTGCGGCTCCGGCTAAATCGCCGGCTTCAAACACCATGCAGATGCCAATGCCCGAGGAAGCCCCGACGAAGTCCGGTGGTGCGGGAAAACGCTAGTTCATTGAGACCAGACCTCTGGGGCTGCGCCTAAAACCTGTTGGCGGCAGACGAAAAATTGAATCGTCTGCCGCCCATTCACCGCTGGTTCTGCTGTAGGATGGGACATAGATGCGACGTTCGCTCTCCATCCTTTTGGTACTGATCTTCGGCCTCGGCCCGCTTTCGGCGACGCTTGGAGCCAGCGAAGATTCGCGCCTGCCCAGTTGCTGCCGCCGTCACGGAATGCATCATTGCGCCGCATCCACGCGCATGGCGTCAATGATGGCCGAATCCGGCAAGACTATTCTCACCGCGCCTGCAACCTGCCCTTTGTTCCCCAGTTCTTCCGTGGCAACCGTTTCCGCACCGCAGGCATTGGCGGCCGCACCGATCGGCCTACCTTCTCTGATTGCTCATCCGCATTCTCCTTCTGCCGCTCGGGCCGCTGCCCGCATGAGCCTGGTCCGCATGCGCGCCGGCCGCGGACCACCTGCTTTATTCCTCGCTTAGAAAATCTCTGAACAAGTACATAGCAATTACTTCCCCGGATGGGATGAGAGGCTGCGGCTTGTGTACGCCCGCGCTGCACTATCCGCATCTTTTCGCGAGGTCGCATTTTGTATGAATCGTCTTTCGATTGTGGTTGCCGTCCTCCTGTCTCTTGCATCTTGCGTTCCCGCAAATGCCACAGTCTTCGCGACCGTCCACGGAATAGTCCACGATCCCCAGCACCGCCCTGTTGCGGGCGCAATTGTCACGCTCAAGGCCGCTGAGTCGGACTTTGCCCTGACCACCAAAACCAATTCCGAAGGCGAATTCGATTTGCCGCAAGCCCCTATCGGTATCTACCGGCTAACAATCACTGCATCTGGATTTGCGTCTTCGGAACAGTCCCTAAGCATTGCCTCCGGAACCAACCCCATTGTCCACATCCCGCTCACCGTTGAATCCGCCGCGCAGACCGTCGTCGTCAACGGCGCGCAATCCTCGGTCGATGCCTCGGATTCCGTCACCTCCACTACCCTCATCACCCGCGACGAAATTGACCAGACCCCAGGCGCAACTCGCACCATCGGCATGGAGATGATCACCGACTACGTGCCTGGCGCCTACATGACCCACGACATGCTTCACATGCGCGGCGGCCATCAGACCAGCTGGCTTATCGATGGCATTGCAATTCCCAACACCAAGATCGCCTCCAACGTTGGACCGCAGATCGACCCCAAGGACATTGACTCACTCGAAACCCAGCGCGGCAGCTATGACTCTGGAGTTGGCGACCGCACCTATGGAGTCTTCAACGTGCTGCCTCGCAACGGCTTCGAGCGCAACCGCGACGGCGAGATTCTGTTCTCGGCCGGAAACCTCTATACTGGCGAATCCCAGTTTTCGCTCGGAGACCACTCTGCCGCAACCGCGTGGTACGCGAGCCTGGCAGGGTCCCGTTCCAACTACGGTCTCGCCACGCCAGTAGCCGCAATTTATCACGACGCAACGAACTCCGAGAGCGGCTTTGTCTCCCTCATCCGCAATCAGACGCCGAAGGATCAGCTGCGCTTCAATGCACAATATCGAGAAGATTATTTTCAGATTCCCTACGACCCCAACCCCAACGACTGGGAACAGGCCAGCCAGTATTACGAGTCCTACGGATTGAGAGATGGCCAGACTGAGCGCGACTCATTTGTCATCGCAAACTGGGTCCACACCATTTCATCCAAGGCACTATTTTCCGTCGCACCTTTCTATCACTTCAATCAAGCCGATTACGATTCACCCGCCAATGACACCCCTGTCGCAACCACATGGCACCAGGGTTCGAATTACATTGGAGGCCAGGCCGATTTCCACGCTGACGCCGGCCCCAACAATTTCTCCGGTGGCATTTACACTTTTTACCAGTCGGAAAACGATCTCTTCGGCGTATTGGTCAACGACGGCACCACCACCTCGCAGCCCAACACCACAGCCAACGCCGGCGCCGCATTGTTCGAAAGCTACATCACGGATCATCTGCGCCTTGGCCAATACGTGACCCTGCTCGGCGGCATGCGTTTCTCCAGTTTCGATGCGGGTTTGAACGAGTCCGCAATCTACCCGCGCATTGGCGCAACAATTGAGATTCCAAAACTTCGCTGGGTGCTGCGCGGCTTCTATGGCCACTTCTTTCAGCCCGCGCCGCTTGAGACTGTGTCGAGTTCCGTACTCAATTACGCATCCAGCCTGCCTTCGGGCGAGAACACATTCACACCGATCCCTTCAGAGCGCGATGAAGAGCACCAGTTCGGCATTCAGATTCCGTACAAGGGATGGTTCCTGGACGTCGCGAGCGTGAAGAATCGCGTCAACAATTTTCTCGATCACTCCAACCTCGGCGAGTCCAACATGTATTTCCCCATTGCGGTGGACGGTGCCTTGGTCCGCGCATGGGAACTGACATTACGCTCTCCGCAACTGGCGCACATCGGACAGTTTCATGTAACTTACTCCAACCAGATCGCGGAGCAACGCGGCAATATCATTGGCGGCTTTACTTGCAGCATCAGCACCGATCCTGCCTGTGATCTCGGATTCGGCTACACCCCCGTCGACCACGACCAGCGCAACACGCTCAACACCGGCTTTACAGCCAACTTGCCGCTTCACACATGGTTTTCCACCAATGTCTACTATGGTTCCGGCTTTTCAAACGGCCTCGCCGGTGCAAATCAAGGTCCATACAACGGTCCCTATTTGCCCGTGCATACCACCTTCGATGCATCTGCAGGTCATTCGCTTGGCGAGCACTGGAAGCTGGCTGTGAATGTGGTAAATGTAACTAATCACCGCGTCCTGCTGGATAACTCGATAACCATTGGCGGGTTTCATTACAACGATCCGCGCCTGTTCTCGGCGGAACTACGTTACCGCTTCCACTTCTAATAAATAACTATTACATTGGCGTCCCATATCTCGCTTTTGAGATATGGGACGCCACTTGCCGGACGCATCTATTTCGACTCCGCAGCATGCGCCTGAACAATCGGTTCCTTCTGCGGACTAGCCCACACATGATAGCTGTTAAACAGGAATTGCCCTCCCAGCAGCAACAGCCATACCCACAGTGCAAACCGCAGCGGCTTGCGTGGAATGTGCGTGCTAAGCAGAGTTCCACTGATAGCGCCGACAACGCCGCCGGCAATCAACTGCAGAAGCAATTCCGTGTTGGAGGTGTGCGAGAACCAATGTGCCCCGCTGCCAATCAGCGAGATGATGAAGCCGAATGCGATATCTGTGCCAACCACCTGGGCCGGCAGCAGCGGCGTCAGGCTCAGGAGCGCGGCGCTTCCCAGCGCGCCTGCCCCTGCTGAAGAAAACCCAACCTCGGCGCCCACCGGAAACATCAGCCATGCAAGTAACTTGCCGCGGTGCCGCGGATCTTCATTCGCCTTCAGAGGCTTGAAAGAATTTGCGATCTGCCAGCCAGCCGTAGTCACCAGGATTGAACCGAGCAGGGCATTCATCAGGTTCTGCGAACCTACAGTGATCAGGTGCTTGAGAAACAACGAACCCAGAATCACGCCAGGCACACCGCCCGCCAACATGAATGCCAGGGTGCGCCAGGCAACGTTGCGGCGGATGATTTGAGACGGCACCAGGATCAGCTTCACGGCCGTAGCGAACATCAAGCCGATACCCACTGCGACGGGCGCAGGCACTCCCAGAAACAAAACTAGAACGGGCACGGTAATGGTGCCTGCGCCCACCCCGGTGAGCGCGATGAAGAGCGCGATGATGAACCCCATGAGGTACTGCATTGTGTAGCTCCGTTCCGCTGTTACCGAGCGGGCGCCGCCTCGATGTGAATGCCGCATTCAACTTTGCGGCCGGCCCATCTGCCCGACCGCGGGTCGTTGGCATCGAGTGGAAGCGAAGTACATGGCTCGCAGCCGATCGATGAGTATCCAAGCTCGTAGAGCTGCAATAACGGAATCGAAAGTTGTTCGCAGGCATACCAGACATCGCGCGTTGTCCAGGCTGCGAGCGGCGCAAGCTTCAGCACCTGCTTGCCGCCGGGCAATGCAAACTGCGCAGTTTCTTCGAGTCCGGCTCGGCTCTTCGCCTGTTCGCGGCGCAGCCCGGTAAGCCAAACGCGATAGCCCGCAACGGCCCTGAATAGCGGCTCTACCTTGCGCAGCTTGCAGCACCGGTCGGGAGCGGATTGATACAGCAACCCATGCTCCGCCTCTTGCTCCGGGACAGTTTTCTCCGGCAACAGATTGATCAGGTTCAGTCGCCATTCCTTCGCGATACGATCGCGATACGCATAGGTCTCGGCGAAGTGATACCCCGTATCGAGAAAGAGGATCGGAATGTTGGCATCCAACTCAATGGCCAGCTTGGTTAGCAGCACATCTTCCGCCTGAAAACTGCACGTAAGACAGACGTCTCCGCGCCCAGTCACTTCGCGCGCCAACAGCGAGCGCACAGAACTCAGCATGGTTGCAACCTCTCCATGAATCTCCACAGTACTCATTAAAGGCCCGCTCTCTCCGTGTCAAAAATAATTTCCGCATCATGCAGCAGCTGGT
>JBELAI010000060.1:0-27635 GCA_049508975.1 Occallatibacter sp.
GGCTTTGGCAGTCACGCGACGTTCAACGCGGCATATTTTCGACATGCGATCGAAGAGGCAGAGACACAGTTGCATGGTTCACAGCCGCTTTTCGTCTTCGACAATCACGACAATGACCGCTCGCTCGATCGCTTTGGCGACGGCGTGCATAACGTCGAGATAGCCAAAGGCATCGCGACAATTCTTCTCACAAGCCGCGCCACGGCAGTGACCTATTATGGCGCGGAACTTGGCATGACAACCCAGACACCCAAGCGCAAGGAAGACGTCAAGGACCCGATCGGAATCACCGGATGGCCCAGGGAAAAGGGGCGCGATGGTGAGCGCACGCCGATGCAATGGACACCAGGACCGCAGGCAGGCTTTTCCAGCAACCCGCTTACCTGGCTTCCGGTTGCGCCAGACTACAAAACTGTCAATGTTGATACCGAGAGCGCCGATCCGAATTCACTCGAGAACTGGTCGAAGAAGCTGATCGCGATCCGGCGTCAGAATTCCGCGTTGCACGATGGCGCCATGATCATGATCGATTCGAACGACCCTGATGTCCTGTCGTATGCCCGCACGGCGCCGGGAAAGAGCTCCGCTGTAATCATTGCAATCAATATGTCGGCGAGTGCAAGGACCGTCACGCTTCGTTTGAAGGATGCGGGGATCGACAGCACCACCGTTCGAACCCTCGCAACGAGCGAACCTGCGCTTCAGTCCATTCGATCGCTGGAGTCTCTTACTCTACCGCCATTCACCTCGTGGGTGGGCGTTTTCCAGTAGCAAGGCGCATTTGAAATCGTTGCGAAAAACCAGGTAAGGAATTATGAAGCGAATTGCCGATCATAACCGCGCAGGACGAGCCCGATCGATGAAGTACAGCGCGCTGCTGCTTTGCGGGATGCTGGCCGCAGCTCTCCAAGCACAATTTGCGTTCGCACAATCAGCCGCCGCAACGCCGCTCTATCTCGATCCCACCCAACCGGTCGAAGCGCGCGTGAACGACCTCCTGAAGCGCATGACATTGAAAGAAAAAATCGGCCAGTTGAATCTTCCTTGCGGATACGTCGATGCATTGGGCGCAACGAAAGTCGAGAAGATGGCATCGGCGCGCAAATTCGCCGCTGGAACCTTGACCAACGAAATTGGGCCAGGGTCGGGCTTTTTCACACTGGCCGATACGCTCCACCTGAACAATCTTCCCGATCAGGTAAAGTTCTTCAACGAACTCCAAGCCATCGCAACAACTCAAACGCGTCTCAAGATTCCGCTTCTTGAAGACGAGGAGGGAACACACGGAGCAATGTTTGCCGGCGCCACCGTGTTTCCTGAAGGACTTTCGATTGGCAGCACGTTCGACATGCCACTGGTGCGCGAGATTTATGCAGCCGCCGCGCAGGAAGCCCGTTCGACGGGTATTCATATGCTCTCAACTCTTGTGCTCGAGACGGATCGCGACCCGCGCTTGGGACGAAACATGGAAGGCTACACGGAGGACCCTTATCTGGATGCGCGCATCGCCGAAAACATTGTGCGTGGGGCGCAAGGTTCGAATGTCAACGCGCCTGACAAAGTGGCTGCCATGATGACCGATTTCCCGACGCAGAGCGAGCCTGCGAGCGGTATGGAACGAGGAGCTATCGAATTATCGGAACGCTATATTCGGGAAAACTTTTTGCCCCCGTGGATTGCGGCATTCAAATCGGGAGCTCTCGGTGTCATGGCAGGTTATCCCGATATTGAAGGCGTGCCCGAACACGCATCGGAGAAATGGAACACCAAAATTCTCCGCGATGAGCTCGGCTTTCGTGGAATTGTCGACAGCGAGGGGGGCGGATTCAGCACCCTGATCTACGAAAACATTGTCCCTTCGCAGAAGGAAGCGGGAGCACTTGCGCTCAAAGCAGGCGTTGACGTGGATATTACGTATGAGCCCGCCTACATGGGCCCTTTGATAGAGAACGTCGAAGAAGGCAAGGTTCCTGAGGCCCTGGTTGATCGCGCAGTTCGACGCGTGCTCGAGCTTAAATTCCGCCTGGGATTATTTGAACATCCGTTCGCCGACGTGAAAGAAGCTGAGCGCGTGATCCACTCCGTCGAGCATCGCCAACTCGCATTCAAGGCCGCTCGAGAGGGAATTGTCCTGCTCAAGAATGTGCACGGCCTCCTGCCGCTGAAAAAAGATATCGCTTCGATTGCAGTGATTGGTCCGGATGCGAACGATGGATGGAGCCAACTGGGCGACTACACACCGCATGCGGTGCCCCAGAAATTGGTGACGGTTCTCGACGGAATCCGAAGTGCAGTTTCACCAGGAACCCGGATCGACTATGTCCAGGGCTGCGATGTGATCGGCGGGGAGGCGAATTTTGCGTCTGCCGTAGAGGCCGCGCGAAAAGCCACTGTGGCCGTGGTTGTTGTGGGAGAACGTCCGGACAATGACGGAATAGGCAGCGCGCCAGCGACGGACGGTGAGGCGTATGACGTGGCGAACCTCGATTTGACAGGCCATCAGGAAGATCTTGTGCGCGCGATCCAGGCAACGGGCACGCCGGTGATTTTAGTTCTGATCAACGGGCGGCCGCTTTCCGCCCCCTGGGAGGCCGAACACATTCCTGCCATCGTTGAAGCATGGGAACCGGGAGAGAGCGGAGGCAACGCGGTTGCCGACGTCTTGTTCGGCGACTACAATCCGAGCGGCCGCCTCGCCATCACGATTCCGCGAAGTTCCGGACAACTGCCCGCCTATTACAACTACAAACCCGGCAAGGAATACTGGATGCAAAGCGCATGGAGTCACAACGGCGGATACTCAGACATGCCTGCTTCGCCGCTCTATCCGTTTGGCTATGGGCTGAGCTATACGCAGTACCAGTACAGCAATCTGCGCATCACTCCCGAGCGGATTGCTCCGGCCGGCAGCGCGGAAGTGAGCGTAGATGTAACAAATATCGGATCGCGCGCCGGAGTTGAAACCGTGCAGCTTTACCTGCATGAGCGGTACACACCCGTGGCCGTGCCGGTGAAGAGTCTTCGAGGATTTCGAAAAGTCGAACTGAATCCGGGTGAGACCAAAAGCGTGACGATCAAGCTGACTGCTAACGAACTGCAGCTACTCGATGAAAATCTTCATTGGGTGGTTGCGCCGGGCACATTCGATGTCATGGTTGGAAAGTCGTCGCAAGATATTGTGCTGACCGGATCGTTCAATGTGACACCAACAGATGGCGCATCCGCCCATTGACCCAATCGGCTGGAAGCACACGCCATCAAGTACGCCTGACGTATGGAGAACCGCAATGAATGGGCTGAGTCGACGGGAGTTGTTGCAAGGGGCGGGTGCGCTGACAGCCGGGACAACGCTGCGGAGGCTGCAGTCGAAACTGGGAATTGCGCTGCCGGACGGAACGAATTCGCAGGTTCCCAACTGGGTGCGCTCAATACGGCTGCTGATTGCCGAGGGGTACAGTCCTCCATTTTATCCCGCGCTGGATTACGATCCTAAGAAGGCGGTCGCGATTGCGCGCGAACTGGGATGTAATGCGCTGCGATTCCCAAGTTTCTCGTACGTAGCTTATTTCCCGACCAAAACAAAGATGCCTCGGCATCCTGAGTTAGGATCGCGCGACTTGCTGCGCGAGACGGCGGATTTGTGCGCCGACGCAGGAATCAAGCTGGTTGTGTACAACCCGCTGAATCATCCGTTCATGGATATCACGGCGAACGATCCCAACTACCTTGACTGGGCGCGGCGCTTCGCGGACGGACGGCCGATGACCACGACGCATTTCGGGTGGGGAGAGTATTACGAGGGATGCCTGAACAGCCCGGTGCGCGAACAAACCATGGATTGCGTGCGAGAGGTAGTAACCAACTATCCCGTCGACTTGATGTACTACGACGGCGCCTATGAAGGCATGGATCACGAAGGAGATTTTTGTCATTGCAAATACTGCAAAGATGCCTACACGAAGGCCCACGGCAAGGGGGTTCCAAAGCAGGATGGCAAGGACAAGCTGGAAGACCTGATTGAATACCGCCAGTGGATGGAGCAGGAAGTTGTGGTTGCGTTCATGCAGCAGGTCTGCACCATGGTGCGCAATGTGCGCGACGTACCGCAGACTTACAACAACGGCGAAATGATGAGAGATGGTTGGACGGCAAAGGCCTTCCTGATTCCGGAGATGACGACCTTCATGTTTGAAGCGTCGAGCACGCCGGAAGAGAAACTGTTCAACATCCGCGCCGGTCAATCGACGGGGAGAAATATCTGGACGTACGTCGGGTCCCACACGGTGTACAACCGCGAGCACATCAAGGACGAGGAGATCGGCGGCTGGTTCAGTCATCCGATAGAAGGGGAGCAACTTCAAATGGATGCGGCGATGGCGACTGCTGCCGGTGCGGGTTATTGCTACTGGGGTTTGAATCGGCTTTTCTACGAGCCGGAGAATTCTCTCGATCGTCCCTCGATTCAAGGGTTGAAAGCCATATTCAATTTTAGACGGAAGAATGAGTCGCTCTTCGACTCTGTGCGGCCGGTTCCGATGGCAGGAGTTCTGCTCTGCACGCAGGCTATCGGCTGGTATCGCAACGATAAATTCGTTTCTGGCGCTTACGGCAATTACTATTACGGGGCTTTCCAGGTCTTGAAAGACATGGGATATGACTCGGAGCCGTTTCTGGATTACCGGATGACGCCGCAGTCGTTGGCCAAGTACAAGTTGGTATACGTGCCGAACGCTCCGTGCCTGAGCGATGCACAATGCGCGGTGCTGGCTCGCTTTGTTGAGAACGGGGGAACGCTCATCGCTTCGCACCTGACATCGGTTGCCGACGAGTATGGCAGACCGCGAGGTAACTACGGCCTAGCCGACTTGTTTGGTGCGAAGCTCAGTTCCACTGACCCGATTGTGCAGATGACAGACTTATATCTGCGGCCTGTCTCGACGCAGACACTGATTCCGCAGGACCCGCAGATCATGAGATTCGAGGCGAGCCCAGATGCGACGGTGTTGGCTGAAACCTATGAGAGGGGCTATCGCAAGGTCTTTGGGCCGGCGGTGGTGAAAAAGAATCACGGCAAAGGAACGACGATATACATCGGCTCAGGTCTGGAAGCGATCTACGACGAGACTTTGAACGATGCGGTGCTTGGTTACTTTCACACCTTGATCGATCCGATTCTCGCCTCGTCGCGACCGTACGAGGTGGAGTTCCGGCAAGGGCTGATGCCCGAGTTTGCAGCTTCAGAGGACACGCTGGTTTTGCATCTCATGGCAGATACCGGGAACATATGGAAGAAGCGGCTGGTTCAAGAAACGTTCTTGCCCTTGGAGAATGTTCGTGTCCGCATAAAAGTTCCAGCTACGCGACAGATTCGCTCCGTTTCGCTGATGTGGAGCAACACCCCTGTTCCGTCGGCGATCAAAGATGGCTGGGTCGAATTGACGGTGCCCCGGATACACATTTACGAAGTCGTTCGTGTCGATCTCAAGTAAAGGCACCGCTGCCGCATAACTCACTTGAGGAACTCGTGAATGTAGGCATCGTCCTGCGCATCCATTTCGTCGGTAAGATCGCCAGGGATATAGCGATAGTGGTATTGAGGCCCAAGCGCGATCACATGCTGCATCCAATTGGTTGGGTCGGTCCAGAAAACCTGCCTCGGTTCCATGGCTTTTACCAGATCCTGCAAATCCCAATGAAGTGCAAAGCCTGGAATGACGGCGTCGGGTAGATCGACAGTCATGGAGTTATCCAGGGCCGAGCGCAAACTCGCGGGAGTTTTGTCGAGCCAGATTGTAGCCAGGCGGGGATCGGCTGCGGCGGCGAGAAGGAGCCAGATGCCCGCAACGCCGCGGCCAGCACCGCGAATCACATTCGGGTCGACGTCCGGCCTGTGACGCAGCAGGTCGACGCCGCGAAGGATATCGTACGCTCGCATGGACGCCAAGTTGCGGCCGATCAAGTTGGCTTGAAGATCGCTCATCCAGTCCCCGGTGGCTGAGCCCTCGGTGTTTTTCAATCGAGATGTACGTGGTTCGAGCTCGAGAACGACTTGACCGAGCCCGGCTATTTTTTCAGCCATTTTTGTCGTCGATATGCCTCCCAAGCCTTCTCTATCTCTAACAATCAAGACGGCCGGTTTGCGTCCGGCAGCATTCGGCAAGTACAGTGTGGCGTCGAGCCAGATTCCCGTCTCACTTTCAATCTCAAGCTTCTGCTCGGTGCCATTGTCTGTGCTCTTCGTGTTCAGTACCCTTACCTTGGGCGCGGAACCATCAGTGGAAATCTGCAGGCCTTTGAGTTCTGCGATTAAATCGGGGATCGATCCCTGTCGTTCCCTTTCGCGCAGATCGGCGAGTAAGAGTTGATGAAGTTTGAGGCTGCCCGGAAGATCTTCGACATGGCCACTGGGAGTGGCCCGCAACTCAGCCTCAGGAAACATGGTAACTGGTTGCTCGTGGAAGTCACCTTCGCCGTTTTTCAACCACCGAATCATCCACTGATATACAGCCTCCCGGCTTGCCAACGGCATTCCATGCGAGCCCGGCGCAACCATGAAGCCGAGATTGCCGCGTGCATTGAAGATGTCGTACCAAACCTGGGCCTCGTGATAAACGAGTTCGACACCCTCGTGGCTGAATCCGAATTGATCGGTTTCGTTCGCTTGAAGCAGCCATGGCGTGGGCGCTGACATCTCGACAAAATCTGCTGTTTCGAGACCGCTGGCCAGAAAATGAGGGAAGGCCATCTCGCCATGGGGGCCAGTCGTCGGAAACAGAGTCTGGAAGGAGCTTGGATAGCATGCAGGGATCACGACCTTGATCCGTGGATCCAGGCCACCGATGAACGTCGTAAGCGCGCCGCCCCCCGAACATCCAGCCGCTCCAATTCGCGAGGCGTCGACATCTGGCCGGCTCGCCAGATAGTTGAGCGAACGCATCGCGTCCCAAATGAAATAGCGAGCGAGACCTTGTCCGATCAATTCGGACTGAGCATCCATTTCAATATGTTCCGGAACAGACCACCCTGCCAAAGCTTCGTCGAGCTGGCGGCTATAGGTTTGCACCCGCTCACCCTGCCCAATCGGATCGAAGCAGAGCACAACAAACCCTTTCATTGCGAGGTTGGCGGCAATCCGCTGGTTCTCCACTTTGCCCTCTTGCGTATGCCCAGCCTGCAGCAACACAGCGGGATAGCGTCCCGGTTCGTTTGGCCGGTAGATATCCGCGGTCACGTAGAAGCCTGGAAGGCTTTCGAAGATTGCCTTCTCGATGGTGTAAGAAGCCGTGTGTAATTCGCCGGTAATCTTCGCGTTCAGCGGGCCGCGGTAATCAGGCAGCCCGCCAACATCGTTCAGAAGCTCCCGGCGCACGGTCTGTTTGCGGCGCTCTGCTTCCGCAATTGTGTGGATTTCGCCAATCGTCTGTGCGCGCTGCCGCAAATCCCGTTGCGCAATTGCATTCATCCAATTCAGAAATGAATCGTCCGGCGACGCCTGGCCGTAAGAGTAAGGTGCCGGGAGAAGGCCGGCAAGCAGGCATATTGCTGCAAGCAAGCCGGTTAGCGAACCGGGATTTCGCGAATTCAGCGCCCGCTTCCGGATAACTGGCAACAAAGTTGACCCTCTCGGAGGTTCCGATATCGTTACAGACAACGAATTGTGAAATAAAGATCCGGTCAGCAGCGGTTCAAAAGGCAAGATAATAGTAGAATAGCATTATGAGTAAGACTCGCAAGCGTGCTCCTGAGCCGATGGAAAAACTCGAGCAACGCGAACTGAGCATTCTGCAGTTGATACATTCTGGAGCAAATAACTCCAGGCTTGAGTTGGCACGACTCGCAGATTTGAGTCCGTCTTCCATCACTGCCATCGTGCAGCGTTTGCTTGCGAAAGGCCTCGTCATTGAGTCTGAGCCGACAACGTCTCAGATGGGCCGGAGACCGATTCCGCTGCAGGTTCGAAAAGACGCGGCGTATCTTCTCGGTGTCGATCTCGGGTCATTTTTTCTGCGTATCGTCATCACTGACATCAATGGTGAAATTGTCTTCAGGTCGCAAGCGCGAACTGACATGAAGGTTGGACGGGAGCGTGTTTTGGAGAAGACGTTTCTCTCCATTCACCAGGCGATCCGGGAATCCAACATCCCCCAACGATTGATCAAAGGCATCGGCATTGGCCACTCCGGCGTGATTGATAGTGCAGCCGGGGTTGTGCTTTCCTATCCCCGGCCGGGACAAATGGAAGAGTGGAGGAATGTCCCTCTGCGCGCAATCTTCGAGAAAGAATTCAGTCTTCCTTGCCTTCTCGAAGACAGCGTCCGTACCTCGACAATTGCGGAAAAGTCCTTCGGCGCTGCCAAAGAGCTCAGCGACTTTCTCTATATAGATGTGGGAATGGGTATCGGTGCCGGAATCTTCCTCGACGGCAAGATCTACCGCGGCGCCGGCGGGCGAGCAGGCGAGTTCGGGCACATTACTGTCAACGAAGACGGCCCGTTGTGTTCGTGTGGAAATACGGGTTGTCTTGAAACGTTGGCTTCCAGTGCGGCAATTATCCAGGATGTGCGCGCCGCCCTTGAAAAAGGTATCGATTCAAAGATTCGTGAGCTCGCAGGCGGGGATCTCGACAAAGTCAGCATCGAGCTGATTGCACAAGCTGCTTTAGAAGACGATAGCCTTGCCTACAGAGTGTTGCAGAGATCTGCTTCGTACATCGGTATCGGACTGGCGAACCTGGTCAATCTGCTCAATCCCAAAGTAGTGATCTTTGGAGGAGCGCTATTTCGCGAGATTCCGCAGTTGATTGCGGATCCTTTGCGAAGGATTATCAAACAAAGGTCGTTGGAAAAATCGGCGAACGATGTGCAGCTCCTGGTTTCAACGCTGGGCGGGGAATCCACCGCGCTGGGTGCGGCGCGATTGATTGCCGAGAGAATCATCGAAGATCTCTACTTGCATTGGCCCTCACAGGCTGTTGAAGCATCCCAGAAACCTGGACCGAAGCAGGCAAAGAGTGGCGCCACCGCTGCGGCCGAGGACGAAGTCGCTGTGGTTTAAGATGCAAGGCTAATCGTCGCCGGAAGTGCTGCCACGAGCCTCGAATGAAACAGCGGCTCATCTCGCATAGCAGAAGTGGCATCCTTATCCGCCATGCGAGATGAACCGCAGCTTCTAGGGCGCCGGGGGCAGATTCTTCCACTGCGAATTCGGTACGTCCTGCAGGCGGCCAAGCATGCGGTAAATCTGAATGAGAGCGAAATCTTCCATTTGTTCACCAGCTCCAACCTGAACCCAGGTAGTTGTGCTCACCGCGCCGTAGCCGCCCTCGCTTCCAGCTTTGATCGTAGGAAAGTATCCGTAGTACCCATTCGTATAGCCAAGAAAGAAGCAATCGCGCACGGGACACTTTGCGCGCAGGTCCGTCTGAAAATCGACAAATGGTTCGCCCGGCATTCCAACGATCGCAACGGTGCGATTGATGAGCACAGTGGTCACCGGTAAATCCATGGTCTTATTGATTGGCGACGCAAAAATTTCGTAGGCCTTCGGCCCGAGCTCGCGCAAAGTCTCCTGCTTCAATTTCTCGGGGTCCCACCGAAGCTTGAACGGCAGCGAATCGTCTCGGAAATCAATTTGCGGATCGGGGTCGACCTTGGTCTGAATTTGTTGCGCGGTGTTGACTGCAGCTTTCCCGAGTGTCTCGCCGGCCCAGTCTCTTCTGCCCACGACGTCGAGATTGACGGGCGTTCCGGCATCGAAAACATTGATGTCCCCAGGAGCTCCCTGCACAAAGAATGCTAATGGTTTGCCTCCAAACGCCTGTTCCACAACCTTGCACATGACGCCGGGGAAGTCGGCTGAAAAACGAAGAGCATCGGATCCGAATGTTACGGGATGCGCGGCGTAGTTCACCAGGATCGCGAGAGGTTCGCCGTCCATGCGATCGATGCGCAGCACCGCAACCAGTGGATCGACAGGGTATGTTGGCGCCTGGGTTGAGTTCGACCAGAGCATCGAAATGGTCCCATCGGCATCAACGTGCCTGCGGTTGTATCCGATATAGGCAGCGCCGTATCCCACTCCTAAGCGAACCGGAATTGCACGCTCAGCGGCATCGTGAATCGCGTGTTCGATCCGGTTCAGGTCTTCGGTTTCCCACGCCGGAGGCCCATTGGAATATTCATCCATGATGACTGGACCGGTATGAGTATGGGTAGCCTGAACGATGAGGCTGTCGATGCCACTGTCCTGTTTGATAGCTTTGCGCAGAGAGGCGAGCGATGCTGGGCCGAACGTCCGGCCTAGATCGAGATCGACATATGCCAGGCGGCTGTTTCCCGCCTCGAGCACCAGGACGCGGGCATAAAGAGGGTCGAGTACGCCCTGCGCGCCATCCAGGCGATCGAAATAACCCCACATTCGTGTACCGGCCGGAGGAGTGATATCGACTTTCTCTACAGCGGCCTTCATGTCGGACGCGTTGCCGGACAGACTCAGAGCCAAGGCCAGGACTACAAAGAGTGCACGAGGTAGCGCGTGAATTGATCGGTGGTAATAGGCCACTGTGAATACACCTTCTCTTTCTGAACTGAAAATAATCGCGCCAATTCTTGCTCAATTCAAGCGCTTGAGTTGAATCGTGAATCAAATCCACTAGTCGATGTAATCTAATCTGATCCTTCATCAGGAGTCAACCGGTTGGATCACAACCGCAAGGTATAGCCCGCGATATGGCTTCTTTATTTCCTGCATGAAAGAACATTAAATGCGTTGATCGAGAAGTGTTGCGGCAATGCCGACTCTCTGAATTGGAGCAGGCCGGACAATTCCCAATAAAATCGCATATTTTCATGTAGCTTTGGCGCCCAGTAAGGGTGCACCAGTTCCCAGCAATGTTCCCTCTCTTCTTGCCATCAATTAGCAATTCCGGGCGCAAGAGAGGTCGCAAGCACACGGGTTAAGCGTTATTCTAAAATATCTATTGACAATTATCGTCATAATGACATAGGTTTATTACCAATTTGAATTGACAAGGCCAAATCAAATAATTCTCACAAGGGAGGGTCATGTGCATGACGCGAAACTTCAGAGGCTTGGACGCACCTACCGCCATCAAGCATTGGATGCGGTCAATTATTTCCGCAGCGAATAAAACTTGGCTGGTGTTCTTAGTGCTGTTGGTAGGGCTGGCGAGTTCCCCGATATTCGCCGCCACCACAGGCAGCATTTCCGGAACCGTCAAGGACGCGCAGGGCGCTGTGGTTCAGGCTGCGACGGTTCAACTGCAAAACGAGGCGACTGGCGTGGTGTTGACCGTCCAGACCGACCCCGCCGGATTCTACAACTTTCCTTCCCTTACCATCGGTATTTACGATGTGACGTTTGAGAAGGACGGTTTCGAGAAGTTCGTACAGACCAAGGTAGTGATCGATATCGATACTGAGCAGCGGGTCGATGCCGCGCTGAAAGTGGGCTCGACGTCGGAGCAGATCACGGTGATCTCCACGGAAGCGCAGGTAGACACCGAGAACGCGGAGCTAGGCGACGTGATCACCGGCAAGGAAATGGCCGACATGCCGATTTCCAGTCGCTCATACACCGACCTTCTGGCGCTTCAGCCGGGAGCTGTCAACATCAGCGTATCGCAGTACGGCTCCATTCAGCCTGATTTCAACGGCAACAATGGCGAAATCTCCATAGGCGGCGCACAAGACGTGCACAGCGGCTTCATGGTCAATGGAGCCAACACGGTGGACGGATTGGGTGAAGGTACATTCCTGCTCCCAGTCATGGATTCCATCGCGGAATTCCGCATCGTCACCAACAACGCCGGGGCAGAATACGGCGGGTATGCCGGCGCCGTCACCAACGTCGTCACCAAGTCGGGAACCAATCAATTTCATGGAGACGCGTTTGAGTACTTAAGCGAAACGTTCCTAAACGCGTCCGACTTTTTTACTCACACGACCAACCCTTACCAGCAGAGCATCTTTGGCGGTACGGTGGGCGGGCCAGTCCTGCGCAAGAAAGTCTTCTTCTTCGTGGACTACCAGGGCACCCGGCAGTCCTCCAACAACCAGATCCTGGCCCAGGCTCCCACGTCCGCCGACATTACCGGCAATCTGGCGGATCGGGCGGCTAACCTGAGCGGCAGCGTCATTGGCCCCTATTTTGCTCAAGTGTTAAATCAGCGACTGGGCCTCCCCGCGGGTACCATAACCAGCGGCGAGCCTTATTACACACCTGGCTGCATTCAAACTTCGCAGTGCGTCTTCCCGAGCGCGGTTATTCCAAAAGCAGCGTGGTCCCCCGTCAGCGCGAATGTACTTGCTCTCTTCCCAACGTCAAATACAACCCTGATCAATGGCCTGCCCGGCTTTACCGCGCAGGCGGCCCAAAACACGCAGACGGATAACAAAGGTGGATTTAGAGGCGACGTCTCCACTCGATTTGGCGCTGTTTCGGGCTACTATCACTACGATCCCTGGTCCCTGTTTCAGCCTCCGGGCTATGGCACAAGCGTCCCGGGTTTTCCCCAAATTACATCGGGAAAAGCGCAATTGTGGGTTGCAAGCCTTAGAACGACCTTCGGGTCGACAGCCGTCAACGCTTTCACCGCCAGCTATACGCGCAATAGCAACGTCCAGGGCTTGACAACATTTGATGGGAAAAGCCTCGCCTCGCTGGGCTTTGACACCAACGTCGCGGATGGCGGCATCTTCCAAGTTGTGCCGGCACAGTATCAGAATTTTCCGACAGTAAACATTAGTAATCTCGGCGGTGTAGGACCATCGTTGGGATCGATCATATCCCAGCACAACAACGTGTATGGGGGCGCGGATGATTTCACGAAAATTGTCGGCACCCACTCCCTACAGTTCGGCGCCCAATATCACTGGGATCAAGTGGATCTCGACCATCCCCTCAACGGCGGCAACGGCAGTTTCAGCTTTAATGGCAGAGAGACTGGAGACGGCCTTGCCGATATGCTGATTGGCGCGCCGACGAGCTGGTCTCAGGGAGCTCCCGCCGGTTTGAATCTCAGAAACTTCTACGCCGGGATCTATGCTGAGGATAGTTGGCGTGCGAACAAGAACCTGACTCTCAACTACGGTGTGCGCTGGGAAGTAGATCCGTTCTGGAGGGAAGAACATAACCTGAATCCCGTGGTTCTGCCCGGGTTGCAATCGACACAGTTCCCGACGGCCCCGCTGGGGTACGTTTTCCCTGGGGATGCCGGCGTTCCGGAACACCTTTCGTTTATCAACTGGCACGACTTTGGCCCACGATTGGGAGCGGCCTATTCTCCCGATTTCTCCAACGGATTGCTGCGGTCGATTTTTGGCGGCCTGGGCAAGAGCAGCATTCGAGCTGGATACGGGATGCACTATACCAACATCGAGGGATATAACGACTACAATCTTGCGGCTCCTCCGACCTCCGCATACAACCCCATTAACCAGCCAGTTATGTTTGAGCAGCCGTTTCTCCTTCGGCAGACCGGCGCCCTGCTGCCAAACCCGTTCCCGATCGCTCCCCTTTCAGACGACAAGACTTACAACTTTTCGAAGTATATGCCCTTCAAGACATATAGGAACCCACTCCTCCATTCTCCGAGCCCGTATGAGGAACACGTGGAACTGTCTGTTGAACGAGCGCTTACCTCGAAGACCCTGCTGAGCTTGAGTTACGATGGGACGTTCGGGCATCACCTTACCGTGACCGCGGACCAGAATCCGGCCAGCCCGGCGCTTTGTTTGAGCGTGAGTCAGCAAAGTCAGGTTGCGCCTGGCTCACCCACGTGCGGCCCGGGCGGGGAAGAACAGGTTTATACCACGGTCGGCGGCCAGGTAATCGACACCACGCGTATCGGGGCTCTTGGACCGAACTTTAAAGATGAGGGCCTCGAGCTCAATGTCGGCAACTCGGCCTACAACGCCCTCTTCGCCACTTTGAGGTATACAACGGATCGCCTGAACTTCGCGGTTAAATATACGCTGAGCAAAGCGATGGACAATGGGTCTGGACGTGGGGACCAGATATTTTTCAATGGCAACCGTAACTTTTTCCGATGTGAATCTGATTACGATTCTCGGAACAATTTTACTGCGAACTACACATACGAGCTACCTTTCGACAAGCTCTTCCGGCATGACGACAGGTTAACGCGGGGTTGGAAAGTTTCCGGCATCACTCAATTTGAGCAAGGCGTCCCGGTTATCATGCAAGATGAGTACTCCGACAGCTCGGAGGTTGGCGATCAAGGCGCCAGCGCGTGGTCCGAAACTACAAACATGCCCGTTTACACCCCAGGAAACATTGTGGGCGATCACAACCCGCGCCACGGCAATCCCTGGTTCAACATCAATCTTTTCAGCCCCGCAGCGCCTGGACAGCAGGGGAACTCTCCACGGAGATTCTTTGCTGGACCGGGATCGAATAACACCAATATAAGCCTGATCAAGGCGGTCAAAATCACGGAACACACTTCGGCGGAATTCGATGCCGTGTTCAATAACGCGTTCAACCACGTATCGTTCGCGGGGTTATACAGTGTCGATGGCGAGATTGGCGACCAAGGTGGCCCCTTTGGAACGATTGGCGGTGACAACGGCCCACGTTCGGGTGTGTTTGTCATGAAATTCAACTTCTAACTTCTCTTCTGCACCAAGCTGCTCACGCCCGCCAACCACCGGACGTGAGCAGTTTCTCGTTGGGAGACCTCAAATCACTCCATCTTAGCTTTTCAAGCTGCTAGCCTCATCGGATGAACAGGGTGAGGGGAATAGAACCCATGAAGTTCGATCGCCGAACTGTCTTGAAGAGTCTCGCGGCAGGATTCGTCGCTGCCGGAGCACCCATCGAAGGGCAGACGTCAACTCCGCTTCTCAATCTGGACCGCTCACTCCGAATCTGGGATGTTCACAGCCACCTCGGTTCCCTGCCCGGCGCCACGCCCGAAGAACGCATGGGCGTCCTCGTCCAACATATGGACCGGCTGGGAATCGAGCGTCTGATACTCTCCCAGGGATACGAAGAATACGGCAGTCACGCCACCCCGGAGCAGGTGCGGACAGAGAACGATCGTGTCATCCGAGCAGTTCACCATTTTCCCGATCGGGCATACGGATCGCTGTATATAAATCCCGAACATGTCGATGCAAGTCTGCGGGAATTCGATAGATGCGTGCGCAACGGGCCAATGGTTTGTATCGGAGAAGTCCAAACCGATCTCCGCTGCAATGCACCTCAACTGGATCCCATCGTGGAACGAGCAGTCGCCATGAATGTGCCCATCCTGCAGCACACCTGGATCAAAAGTGAGGGCAACGAACCTGGCGAATCAACTCCATACGATCTTGTAGAACTTGCCAAACGCCACCCGAAAGCTCAACTCATATGCGGACACACGGGTGGGAACTGGGAACTCGGCATCCGCATCATTCGCGACACAAGCAACGTCTGCGCGGATATCGCCGGATCCGATCCCTCATCGGGATTTGTCGAAATGGCCGTTCGCGAACTTGGCGCTGAACGCGTTCTGTATGGAAGCGATGTAGGCGGGCGGAGTTTCGCTTCCCAGATGGCGAAGGTATTGGGCGCTGACATTCCCGATGACGCGAAAAGGTTGATCCTGGGGGGCAACATTCGACGTCTGTTGCAGCCCGTCCTGAAGTCGAAAGGACTGCCTTTATGATCGATACCAATGTAACGTTGTTTCGCTATCCTTTCCGTCGCCTTATTGAAGACGATCCTGAAACATTGGCAGAAAGGTTGCGCGCGAAGGGAGTGTCCCAGGCGTGGGCCGGCAGCTTTGAAGCGCCATGGTGCCGGGATATGTCAGGCGTGAATATTCGTCTCGCCGAGACTTGCCGCCGCACAGGTGAAGGTTTCTTTTTGCCGTTCGGTTGCGTCAATCCCAAATTGCCGGATTGGAGAGAAGACCTGCGGCGATGCCACGAAGTCCATCACATGCCGGGCATCCGTCTGTTTCCGAACTACCATGGGTACACCCTGGCCGATCCCTCGTTTGCTGAACTGATTTCAAGCGCGGCAGACCGCAATCTGATCGTGCAACTTACGCTTTCGATGGAAGACACGCGGACGCAATTGACGGTGATTCAGCCAGTCGATCCGGCGCCGCTTGCTGATTTGCTGCCGCGCCTTCCCCATTTGCGCGCGGTTTTATTAAATTCCGGCGGATGGACCGATGACGAAGCGGGCGAGAGCATGGCGAGAATCCGCAGAGCCGAGAACGCATATTTCGACATGGCAATGAATGAGGGAGTGGGAGGGCTCGCGCGCCTCATCGCCGCAACCTCGCCCCGGCGCGTAATGTTCGGATCTCATTCGCCATTCTTCTATTTTGAATCGGCACGGCTGAAAGTCCTGTCGGAAGCGCTTCCCTCTGACCAGGAGCGAGCCGTGTATGAGGGAAACGCGCAGTCGCTGCTGCGCCCCAAGCCATAAGAAATACTGTGTGCCGAGCGAACGTTGCTAGCGTCCGCCGTGCTCATTAAGATGTGCGACTTCTTCTCCAGCCAGCAGAAAGCCGCCGACTCCGAAGTTATAACTTGAGCCGGGAAGATAGTGATTCGGAGCGCCGTCTGTCTGCTGAATGTTACCCAAACGTCCATCGGCATATATCTGACTCACCAATCCGCTCCAGGCCCTGGCGACGGCCGGTGCATAAGTCGCGCGATCGAGGACGCCGTGATTTACACCCCATGCCAGCCCCAGCGTAATCAGCGATGACCCCGAGATCTCCGGCTGGGGATAGTCCGCTGAGTCGAGAAGGTCTGCATGCCATAGCCCCGTCTTCGGGTCCTGAATCGATACCAACTCCTTCGCCATTTCCCTCATCTGTGCTTCGAAGTGGCCGCGATCGCGATAGTCCCTGGGCATGTACTCGAGCGTCCGAGCAAGACCGCCCATGACCCAGCCATTGCCGCGCGACCAGAAGATTGGCTTTCCGCCCGGCCCTTTCTGATTCATGAATGATTTGTCGCGATAGAACAGGTGATAATGCGTGTCGTAGAGCGCGCCGGAAGTCTCCCACCATCGTTGACTGAGATAGTCGAGATATTTTGGATCGTTCGTAGCTTTCGCCATGCGCGCCCAGGTGGCCGGACCCATAAACAGCGTGTCGCACCACCACCACGGAATCTGAAACTGGTCGTCGGGAACAGGCGGCAGCTTTGCACCGAACAAACTGTCGAGTCCCTTTCGTGTTGGGCCAATCTTTTCCGGCGCAGGATCGAGGAAATAGAGTTCCAGATAGGTTTGCGCCAGGGCTTGATCGTTGTTGTCAGGCCAGCCCCGGCCTGCGGGATCTTCTGCTCCGAGTTCCCACTGATATTGCTCCGCCACGGCTGTCATCGCGTTGCGGTACCGGGGATCGTTGAGCTCGCGTGACGCAGCCATGAAGCCGGTGTCGAGAACGGCCCAGGTCCAGTTGCGGCCGAGGTAAGGCCGAGCGCGTTCGAGTTCCCAGTCCGCGACCTTTCTCATCGCGGCGCGGACGGCAATCGGGTCTGTCGATCCCGATTGGTTCGCTTTCGGGCCAGGATCACTTGGAACGTCGCCTAAGTGACGCGCTATATCTTCGTCAATGCCTGCCTGCTCCTCGGCGCTGATATTGGTAGCCGTCGCAATGCCATGCGGCGAAACCATCTGTCCATGCATCGATGCCGCGATCTTGTCGCCCAGCGCCGAAATAGCTTTCTGTTCGAGTGAGTCCATAAGCCTATCCCGCTCCTCTGACGACCAGTCATTCGAATGCTGCACGAGAAACACAACAACTAAACCGCGCTTCCGATCGACCTTCATGTCGGTCTTGTAAGCTCCGCTATGTTCGAAGAAGCCGTCGCCGACATTCCAGCCAAACCCATACGGCTTGGCCACGCCGTTACCTGTTTCTTTGGTTGTGATGAGCGTGACGGCCTCTTCCGACAGATATCTCTTCCCGTGAAAACTCCCCTTGTTCAACATCATCTGGCAGAAGCGCGCCACGTCGTCGGCTGTCGAGAATAACCCGCCGGCCGGGATGGGATATCGGTGCTTGCGGTCGTCCAGAGGATAAGTGAGTTGATCAATCGGCACCTCCCGCAGGCTGACCGACGCACTGCCGCTCACATACGATTTCGCAAGCCTCTGGAGCTGTTCGCTGGACGGCCAGAATGTTGTATCCTTCATGCCCAGCGGCGCAAACAAGCGCTGCTCGATGAAATTCTCAAAGGCCATACCACTTACGACTTCAACGATCCGCCCCGCGGTGTTGATCCCTTCGTTGCTGTAGCTGTATTTCTCCCCCGGTTGAAATTCAAGCGGTTCCGCCGCATAACTTTCCACCGCCGACTTAAGAGGGAGAAGATCGAGAGCTACCGGTTCGCGCTTGGACCGGAACCCAAGGCCGCTCGTGTGGGAGAGAATCTCCCGTATAGTAATCGGGTGCGCTGCAGGTTCGAGCTTGGGAAGAGCCGGCACTGAAGCCGAAGACTGCGGAGAGCTCAGAACCCGAGAGACCATTTGTCCCTTGAATTCCGGCAGATACTTCTCGACCGGATCGTCGAGTCCGATCTTACCTTCATCCACGAGCATCATCACCGCGGATGCCGTCATCGCTTTGCTCATCGACGCAATCCAGAAGAGGTCGTCGCTCCCCATCGAGCGCTGCCCAGCGACATCCGCGAAACCAATCGTCTCCCGATCGAGCACCTGATTCCGATCGGCAACAAGAACGACCGCCCCCGCGATTTCATGACTGTCAATGTACGGCTTAACCACACCCGCCAACGGGCCCGGACGCTGCCCGCTCGAACTATTTGTCTGAGCCGACCCAACGTTGGAACCGCACAAACCAGCGGCTATAATTGCCAGGGTAGCGAATCGAAGCCGCCTGTCGACGCGTGCTGTTGCCTTAGTCAAACCGCATGAATCCTTTGCTTTTTTCGTCTCAAGTACTTTCATTCTTGAATTCCTCAATGTGAACGGGAGATTGACAAGCCGCACCGTTACGATCCGCTGAAGTCGATCGATTTCGGTGCCAGGCGGAATCCCTTAGTGGTGATTGCGATATAAGTCAGTCCAATCGCGAACCAGGCTCCGCCCACCTCTTTCGCAAGCGGATTCAGGTTCCACCAGATCAGCGCGCAGAATACAAATCCGGCAAGAGGCAGAATCATGTCCCCAAGAAGATTGCGCCGCCGTTCGGCACGATTCACGATACCGAAGTGCCAGAACGTAGCGAAATTCACACCCATGAATGCGAGAAACGCTCCGAAGTTCAGCAACTCTCCAGCGTGCTCGTAGGCATTGCCCACGTAGTTGAGTCCGATCGCTCCACTGACGGCGATAAGTCCGATGAGGAGGATGTTATAAGTCGGCGTGCTGCTTCCACTGCTGAGATGGGCAAAGAACCTTCCTGGCAGCACGCCATCTCGGCCCATTCCAAACAGCAGCCGCGCTGCGCCGAGACCTCCCGTTAGGCCGCTTCCGATCGCAGCTAGAACAAGGATTGCTCCCATGGCCTGAAACAGCGGCATTCCGCCGACACGCTGGCACACATCCATGAACGCAGTCTCGAGGTTGATGAAGCCGTGCCAGTCAGGCCAGACTCTTTGCCCCAGGTATACTTCCACTCCGCTAAAGATGCCCGTGAAGAGGCAGACGAGTACGGTGGCAAGCAGGACATTTCGTTTGGGATTCTTTACATCTTCTGACAGTGTCGTGATTCCATCGAAGCCAATGTAAGTAAGTGCGGCAAACGATGTCGCCATCCAGATCTGGTGACCATTGAATGTCTTGGGATCGTAAAACGGCTGCGTTGAAAAGAGCGCGCTCCAGCCGCCCACGTGGAAGAGATAGCGCACCGCGAGCCAGAGAAATGCCGCGATGACGATACTCATTGCCGCCAGCATAACCTTATTTGCGCGAGCGGACGACTTGATGCCGCGCAGATTAAATGCGGTGATGAAAGCCGCGACCAAAATTGCGGCGATGGGATATGGCAGTTGAGGAGCGTATCGCGAATGAATTGCCGCAGCCACCCAAATAGTGCAGAGCAGGGGCTGCAGCACGTAGTCCAGCAGCATGGCCCATCCAATGAGGAATCCAATATGCGGGCTGATCGTCCTGCCCACGTAAGTGTATGCCGAACCCGCTGACGGGTAGACGCTTGCCATCCGTCCATAGCTGAAGGCTGTGATCATCATCGCTACCATGGCGATGAGAATGGTGGTTACGGTATGTCCATTGGAGAGCTTTTGAGCCACACCGAACAGAGGAATAGGAGCCGTAGGTTGAATCAGAATCAAGCCGTAAAAGATCAGGTCCCAGAGCGTCAGGACTCGTCGCAAGCGGGGCGCGGCGCCGGGTATCGTAGCGGAATCAGCAGACATGGCTCACATATTCCTGACGGTAATATTTCGGAATTCGAATGACCTGGGATGTAGCTCCGCTCTCCTCAAGCCATCAGGAAGCCGCCATTCACCTCGAGAACCTGCCCATGAATGAAGCTGGCCTGGTCGGTGCAAAGATACACGATTGCATCCGCGATTTCGTCCGGAGTCCCGAGCCTCCCCACAGGCGTAGCGGCGCGCACTCCATCCAACCCCTCGGGTGTCGAGAAGGACTTGTGATAGTTGGTGTCGATCGTACCCGGTGAAACTGCATTGACTCGAATATTGAGCGGCGCGAACTCGCGCGCCAGTCCCTTGGTCATGGTTGAAATTCCGCCTTTGGCGGTAGCATAGGCCAGCGCTCCCAGGCCTCCGCCGAAACGTGCAGCTACAGAGGAGACATTTACAATGAAACCGCGTTTGCGCGCTGCCATTCCTTTCAACACTGCCTGCGAGACAAAGAACGCGCTCGTCAAGTTCAGCATCATGACTCTTTCCCAAAGCTCCGGTGTAAAGTCAAGCACCTTTGTTCTTGCTAACAACGATCCTGCGTTGTTTACAAGGATGTCGATTTCACGGCTCTCGGCAAATCTACACAACGCCTGCGTTCCCTCTGCGGTCGTAAGATCCGCTTGAACCAGCTCAGCCTTCACGCCATGCTGTTGAGCCTTCTCGCGCACGGCCTCGGCTTCGCTGTGTTTGGAGTTGTAATGAATCAGAACATTGGCGCCTCGCCGCGCAAATGCAATCGACGTGGCTTCACCGATGCCGCTGCTGGCGCCGGTCACGAGAGCTGTCAGGTTTTGGAATGGACGATCGCTTGTCATAACGGATTGACTGTTGCCTCCTTGAGAATTTGAGATTTGGGGTCGAGCGAACCCATGAAAACCCACAGGATCGCAACGCCGATCAGCGGGATGAGACCGAACAACCAGAAGACCGGCACATACGAATAGCGGTCCACGAGCCATCCCGTGAGGAGCGCGAAGACCATGCCTCCGAATCCGGATCCCATGCTTGCCAGTCCGTAAACCGAAGCTGCCCCACTGGGAAACAAATCTGCCGGCATCGCCAGCATGTTGGCCAGCGCCGCCGTGTAGCCGGCCATCGCAACGGAGACGAGCACAATTGATAATGCCGCTCCACGTACGTGCACGGCTGGAATGGCCATTGTCATCATCGCCGCCGCAACGGTGACCGCTGCTTTGCGCGCGCCGCCTGCAGATAACTTTGCACGCAGGAATCCCTTTGCGATCAAGCCGCCGAATATGCTGCCAAGGCCGGCAACGAAGAACGGAATCCACGCATAGCGCCCGATCGATGCGAGGTTAAAGTGTCTCGCGTGAAACAGGTATTCCGGAAACCAGAAGGTGTAAAAGTACCAGACCGGATCGACGAAGATCTTGGAAATCGTGAAAGTCCAGACGAATCGCGAGCGAAGAAGCAAAGAGAGCGGCAAACGTGGCACTGCGGGCTCGGCAACCTTCTTCGCGGGAGGGCGGTAGAAAACACTCCAGGCAACCAGCCAGATAAAACCAAAACTGCCCACGACAAAAAATGCCGATTGCCAGCCGAATTTCAGAACCAGGCCGGCAATGATGGGCGGAGCAAGAATGGCGCCAACGGACGAGCCGCTGTTAAATACACCTGAAGCCAGCGAGCGTTCTTCAGCGGGAAACCATTCAGCGACCACCTTCACGGCGCCCGGCCAGTTTCCAGCCTCGCCCATGCCCAACAGAAAACGAAAGATTCCCAGCGACCAAGCTCCGCGGGCAAAAACGTGCAACATGGCCGAAAGGGACCACCACCCGACAAACAGGCCGTAACCGATCCTGGTTCCCCACTTGTCAATCAGAAGTCCCGAGAATCCGTTCATGATCGTGTAAGCCAGCATGAACGCGAACAGCACGCGCGAATAATCGATGCTGCTCAAGTGAAACTGCGCTTTGAGGATAGGAGCAGAGACCGAGAGTGCCTGACGATCGAGATAGTTGATAAGCGTGGCGAAGAATGCCAAACAGATCATCATCCATCGAAGCGATGACGATGTTGCCGCTGATGGTCCCATAGTCAGCCCGCTCACACAGTTCAGTCACGTGCAGGTTTGGCGTGAGAATCCACACCGGAGGCACAAATGATTGCGACATGAATCGTCGAAGTCCCATTGACGAGTCGCGCGTCCACGGGAGGTGTAGATTTCTAAAATAATAGTACCAACAAATTACGCGAGATGCGCCACTAATACGGATAAATGAAATAAATATGCCGTTTCTTCGAACCCTGGCACTCCCTTCTGCAAATTCTCAAGGAATAAGTCGGTTCCTCAAATTGCTGGTCAACTTCCAGAAAACAGAGGCCAGCTACGGCGCACTTTCTATATTTACGGATAAATACTAAGTCCTTCTCAACGCGCGTTTGCTTAACTCAATGAACCAACCAGGAGATATTGCGCGCGCCAGCGCAAAAAAAACATCCCGGTGTCTCGGTGCGCCTTCTTTCCACGCGGTCCAAATAATACGCAGTACTTCAAGTCTGTTCCCGTGGTTGTCCACAGCTAATGCGACACAGTTACGGAGCAGGCATGCGGCGAACGATTTTGGCGTAAGAAGTGTTATATTCATTTGCGCCCATCGCACGTAGATCCTCCAGTCTGTATTTAAGCTTAGATGTGTCCATGTTCTCTCCTGGTGGATGATGGCCAGTGTTTCATCTACACATTTAAGCCGCAGACGTTTTGCTGCATGCACTCGCAAGAGCCAATCGCTGTCTTCGTTGATCTGAAGTCCACTAATATACGGGAAGGATACAATTAGATCCCTTCTTATGAGTGAGCCCGAATTTATCGACTCGGATCGGCAATAAATATACTCGCTCAAGTTTTCCTGCGGCTTTGGAAAATTGCGGGGCAATGTTCTCCTATAGACCGTGCCTCGTGTCTCATACCTGCAAGCAACGAAGTTCGTGCATGGATCGAAAGGCGTAAGTGCCTCTGTCTGCCTCTCAATTTTGTGTGGCAACCATTCGTCGTCGTCGCTCAGGAAGGAAATCCACTCTCCCTTGGCTTCATGTGCGCCTATATTCCGGACTTCACTTATTCCCATATTCGTCTGTAATTCGATCACGTGCATGCGCGGTTCCTGCAGGTCTTCGAGCATTCTTCGAGTAGCGGGTTCCGGTCCGTCGATGATCACGATGACTTCCAGGTTCTCGTAAGTCTGATTTAGCGCGCTACGCACTGCCCGACAGACCAATTGCGGACGGTTATGCGTAGGAATCACAGCACTTATGAGTGGATTCATTTGCCCCATCTTTGCGATGGCCCCCGCGGAAAGTGGAACGCCCGCATTGTCGTTGATCGGATCGGTGAGGCCCGCCGGATTATCTCTCAGCATGGTTGCGTCCCGCCACAGTTACCGCTTTTGTTTCGCGTATCTAAGTCATTGTAACTGCAGGGCGTGACCGCACATGCGATAAGGGCATTGCCGCAACCGATCCTTCGGTATACTTGCGAGTGTTGTGGCAAGGTTCATCGCTCGCGGGATGCTATCTGTCCAGGCGGAGCGCTGGCTGCTCAAAAGCCTCAATACGGAACCGGAAAAACTTTCAAATGTCCGGATTGGGGGATTATCACCGGCAAATCGGAAACTAACTTGAAAGATCCCGATGCTCCGTTTCGCCAGCCAATTCCAATTTCATAAACCAGGATCGTGATTTCGTCTGTTGTCACTTTTGGCTACAGGCCACCCTAACTCAACTGCTCGATTCGTTAAAATGTGGTCCTTGGTCTTAAAATAGCGAAACGACATCGTTTTGGCTGACCACGAAGGACTAGCATCCTATCAGCGGCCGCCGAAGGGGTCGCCGAGGGCTTTTTCGGACGGCGATCTGAACATTCAGTATTTTTGGGCCCGTGGCATTGGCCCCTGCCTTGGCAGCCCAGTCCCGTCAGGACAGAAAAGGAATCACTTTGAGCGCAATGTGGAAACCCAATCAAACCGGATCGTCAGTCCCCACCCCTACCCCGGAGCCATCCCGTCCGGCTCCGCAGCCTTCATCTATGGCCTTTGAAGCCCCCGCCCGTACTCCCGCCCCGGCTGCTGTAACCGGCGAGCAGGCCACGATCGGTAAAGGCCTCTTCGTCAAGGGTGAAATTACCGGGTCGGAATCGCTCTTTATCGATGGGAAGGTGGAGGGCAGTATCAACCTTCCCGGAAACCGCGTCACCGTTGGCCGCAACGGCCAGGTGGCCGCCAGCATCACTGCGCGCGAAATCGTAGTCCTGGGCAAGGTTCGGGGCAACGTCTCCGCTACTGATCGCGTGGACATTCGCGCCGAGGGCTCTTTGAGCGGGGACGTCGCCGCAGCCCGCATCAGCATCGAGGATGGCGCCTTTTTCAAAGGCGGGATCGACATCCGCAAGCCCGAGGGCAAGGGCGGAACTTCGGGTGGTTCGCCACAGGGAATTGCAGAGGTCTCCAAGACCGCCTGAAGACCTCCATACTCGCAGCCCGCTCCAAGACAGAGGCCTCTGCGATCGCGGGGGCTTTTGTGTCTCGTGGAGCGTCAGAATGGATGGCCGTTCTCCTCGAATTCGAAGCTGAATATATTGAATTAAAGTTGCAATCAAGATGAAAACGAAGTTGACATGAGTCGGAAATGAATACGATCCTATCTATTGTAATTGCAAGAAACTACTATAGATCGTAAAATATGAGTTGGAAATGATCGTGAAATGAAGCGAGAAATGAAATGATCCGTTATGAGCTTCCGAAACGCTGGATCATCTATGACGCAAATACGATCATGGCGGCCCTCGTTGAAGCAAAATCAGCGGTCCAGTCACTCACGACCCTTCCCTATCAAAAGAGCTGGGTTGAGGCGCTACAGGAATTGCAGCTAAAACGCGAAGTGGCAGGTACCAGCCGGATTGAGGGCGCGGAATTTACCGAGGGGGAGCTTGAAGAAGCAGTTAGCCCCAATGTCTCTCCGGAGGAGTTGCGAACTCGTTCCCAACGTCAAGCAAACGCCGCAATGCGCGCCTACCGCTGGTTAGGAGAGGTCCCGGTAGATCGCCCAATTTCTGACGACCTGGTGCGGGAAATTCATCGCCGGCTGGTGACCGGGTGCGACGATGACCACTGCCCTCCCGGTGTTCTTCGAGGTCGAGACCACAATGTGACCTTTGGAATTTCGCCGCATCGTGGAGTGGAAGGCGGACCGTCGTGCGAAGCGGCCTTTGCCGGACTCCTCCAGTCTGCACAAACTGAGTTTCGAATTCCTGCGGCGAATGAAGGCGATGCCCAAAGCGAAGACGTTCAAATTCCTATCCTGATTGAGCCTAAGCCAGCCCCAATCGCTTCATAGCCACTTCCGGCAGCGCGGACCCGGTCTTCTCCAGCACCCACTTGGCGATGACCACCCATACCACGCTTCCCGCTGCCAGCAAGGCCAAATCCGTCATCCGAATCGCCAGTGCTCCCTGCGGTTGCAGAAAATGAGAGGGAAGCTTCCCCAACCCCCAAATGGCCACCCAGACCACTCCGCCGCTGACAACTCCGGCCACCAGGCAGCGGCCCATCTCAACAAAGTCCAGGCTCGCCAGCGAGACCATGCGCCGCTGGTGCAGCAGCACGGCCAGAGTGACAGCCTGCAGTGCGATTCCCGCATCGGAGGCAAGCGCCAGACCCACGGCTCCGTGCCAGTGATAGCCGAGAGCATAAATAGGCATGGCCAACAGGGCTATGACCGATCCAGCAAGCATCGGAAGCCAGGTGATGCCGGCTGCATAAAAAGCGCGCGAATAAATAGCCTGGGCTGCCCAGAAAGACAGCGCGAGCGTGTAAATAGCAAAGAAAATCGCGGTCCGGTGGACATCTTCCATGTTGAAGTGGCCGCCGAGAAAGATGACCTGAACCAACGGCGCCGACATCGCGATCATCCCAGACGCCGCCAGCAAGCCAAGCGCAACGATCCTCGAAACGGAGTCGGCCACACCGGTGGCAAACTCATAGCGCTTTTCCTGCGCCCAGATTCGCGCAAAGAAGGGCAGCGAGGCCGCACCTGCCGCCTGCGCAAGCATGGCCATGGGAGCGCCGAACAGTTGCTTCGCGTTAATGAGCCGGGTAATGTCGCCCGCGCCGTGCGATGCATAATAGCCCACGATATAGTCGTCCAGGAAAGGCAAAGTGAAGCCCGCCATCAAGGGCAGCGTCATCTTCACCCAGTCGATGAGCCCGGGGTGGCTGAAGTCGATTCCCCATCGGTAGCGCACGCCGGCCCGCGCGGCTGCAACGGCATTCATGGCAAACGGCCCAAGAAAAGCTCCGGCGAGTGCGCCGACAGCCAGGGCGGGGATCCCCATGCGGCGCCCCAGCAGCACCCCGGCCATAATGATGCCAAAGTTATAGGCGATCCCGGTGAGTCCGAGAACGAAAAACTGACGGCGCACCATCAGCGTCGCGCCAAGCACGCCACCGACAAAGAAGAATATCTGCCCCGGCAGCAGGATGCGCGTCATGTGCGCAGAGAGTTCCACCTGCCATGGCGCAAAACCGGGATTCGTAGCGCGAATGTAGGGCGCAGCCAGGAACATCGCGGCGATTACCCCGGCAGAGAGCACGAGGCTGATGAAATTGATCACGATCGAGAGCACTCGTTCGCCCTCAGCCTCTTCGCCACGCTCGCGATAGCGGTTGAGGATCGTGACAAATGTGATGGACGCCGCGCCGCCCACCAAGAAATAATTCATCAGATCCGGCAGCCGGAACGCGGCCACATAGGCGTCGGTTTGAGGTCCGGCCCCAAACTGCCATGCAATGTATTTCACCCGCACCAGACCGATAATTCGGGATAGAAACGTGGCCGACATAAGCAGGATCGTCGCTGTATAAGTCGAGTGGGCATGCGAGGGCCGCAGCAATCGAAGAGCGCGAGCCCAGCGGGACTGCGCAGGCAAGGGAGATTCAGTTGGGGGCGAGCCGGCCACTATGCTTGATTCTATCGGGACCGTATCGCTTTGAGTCGCGGATTGTGTGCAAGCGCCCAAATCAGGTAGCAGCGCTTTCTCCGCTGGCAATCGCAGCCGGATCATGTGCAACTGTCTTCTTTCCCGCGTATTCTGTCCGCAGAGGGCATTGCATGCAGCGGACTTTTGGTTTGGCGCTTTGGCTGGTCGTCGGGACAAGCGCACTCGCCCAGACGATTTACGGCCGGGAAGGGATCACCATGCCCACGCCGCCG